>NZ_JAQFJI010000006.1:0-141077 GCF_030440055.1 Streptococcus sp. SO4 | reverse complement strand
CATCAACAAGTGCAAGCACCTCAGCAAGTACATCCGCTTCAACGAGCGCAAGCACGTCCGCAAGTACGTCGGCTTCAACAAGTGCAAGCACTTCAGCAAGTACATCAGCCTCAACGAGCGCAAGCACGTCAGCAAGTACGTCAGCATCAACAAGTGCAAGCACCTCAGCAAGTACATCCGCTTCAACGAGCGCAAGCACGTCCGCAAGTACGTCGGCTTCAACAAGTGCAAGCACTTCAGCAAGTACATCAGCCTCAACGAGCGCAAGCACATCGGCTAGCACGTCAGCAAGCACATCAGCATCAACAAGTGCAAGTACGTCAGCAAGCACATCGGCTTCAACAAGTGCAAGCACGTCAGCAAGTACATCGGCATCAACAAGTGCAAGCACGTCAGCAAGTACATCCGCTTCAACAAGCGCAAGCACGTCAGCAAGTACGTCAGCATCAACAAGTGCAAGTACGTCAGCAAGTACGTCCGCTTCAACAAGTGCAAGCACATCGGCAAGTACGTCCGCTTCAACAAGTGCAAGCACATCGGCAAGTACGTCCGCTTCAACAAGTGCAAGCACCTCAGCAAGCACATCTGCTTCAACAAGTGCAAGTACATCTGCTAGCACGTCAGCCTCAACAAGCGCAAGTACATCTGCTAGCACGTCAGCCTCAACAAGCGCAAGCACGTCAGCAAGTACATCCGCTTCAACAAGTGCAAGTACCTCAGCAAGTACATCTGCATCAACAAGTGCAAGCACGTCAGCAAGTACGTCCGCTTCAACAAGTGCAAGCACATCGGCAAGTACGTCCGCGTCAACAAGTGCAAGTACCTCAGCAAGTACGTCCGCTTCAACAAGTGCGAGCACCTCAGCAAGTACGTCGGCCTCAACGAGCGCAAGTACATCGGCAAGCACGTCGGCCTCAACGAGTGCAAGTACATCAGCAAGCACTTCGGCCTCAACGAGCGCAAGTACATCGGCTAGCACTTCGGCATCAATGAGCGCAAGCACGTCAGCAAGTACGTCAGCCTCAACGAGCGCAAGCACGTCAGCTTCAACAAGTGCAAGCACATCAGCAAGTACGTCAGCCTCAACGAGCGCAAGTACCTCAGCAAGTACGTCAGCCTCAACAAGTGCAAGCACGTCAGCAAGTACGTCGGCTTCAACGAGCGCAAGTACCTCAGCAAGTACATCTGCATCAACAAGTGCAAGCACGTCAGCAAGTACATCTGCATCAACAAGTGCAAGCACGTCAGCAAGTACGTCAGCTTCAACAAGTGCAAGCACATCGGCAAGTACGTCCGCTTCAACAAGTGCAAGTACATCTGCTAGCACGTCAGCCTCAACAAGCGCAAGCACCTCAGCAAGTACGTCAGCCTCAACGAGCGCAAGCACGTCAGCAAGTACGTCAGCGTCAACAAGCGCAAGCACATCAGCAAGTACATCCGCTTCAACAAGTGCAAGCACATCGGCAAGCACGTCCGCTTCAACGAGCGCAAGTACATCAGCGTCAACAAGTGCAAGTACCTCAGCAAGCACGTCAGCATCAACGAGCGCAAGCACGTCAGCAAGTACATCCGCTTCAACAAGCGCAAGCACATCAGCAAGCACGTCAGCTTCAACAAGTGCAAGTACATCAGCATCTGAATCAGCATCAACATCAACAAGTGCGTCTATGATTCATTCGACTTCAACTAGTCAAGCTCCTCAAACTGATACCACTAAGGCCCGTAAGCAATTACCAAATACAGGTGAAACTGTTTCAGCTGCAAATGCTCTCCTTGGAGTTGTAGCAGGTCTAACTGGATTAGGATTAGTGGCTAAACGTCGTAAGCGTGATGATGAAGAATAAATCTTCTAACGATTCTATTAGTTGATTATTCCGATCAAAAAACCTGAAAGATATAACTTTCAGGTTTTTTTAGTTCTATAATATTTGTGTTTGGTAAATATCTATAAACATTGGGGGAATCTTTTATAATTTTTGCAAAATAAAAAACTAGCCATGTAATTAGTAGTAGCTACTAAATTCTATGACTAGTTGTAGAGTTTAAGGTTTTGACTTGATAATTTTAGTTTGTTTAGATAGTGATTGGAGTGTTTGGTCACTTAATTTTGAATCAGTGATAATAGTGTCGATATCTGAGATATTGTAAAATGTGAAGAAATCAAATTTATCAAATTTGCTATGGTCAGCTAGGAGATATTTTTTATTGGCATTTTCAAGTGCTAATTTCTGTGCTTCACCTTCGTCTTCACTAAAAGTAGCGATAGCATGATCCTTGATACCATTACAACTAACGAAGGCTTTTGAAAATTGCAAACTAGCGATATCTTGAAGAGTGAGAGTACCGACAAATGCTCCAGTAATTGAACGATAATTACCACCGATTAGAATGAGATCAGTTAGCTTACGCTCGTTTAGAATGAGAAATACAGGCAAACTATTGGTAACAACTCGAATGTTATCGATAGGAAGTTCACGCGCAAAGAATTCTAATGTGGTACCTGGACCAATAAAAATAGTTTCTCTTTCTTCAACTAAGTGACCTGCAAAGCGAGCAATTTCTTGTTTTTCTGCTGTTTGTAGTCCTTGTTTTTCAACGTTAGAACGCTCATTGTTTAATAAGGAACCTGTTCGAAGCTTTTCAGCACCTCCGTGCACTCGAACCAATAAATCCTTATCCGCTAACTCTTGTAAATATCGTCTAGCTGTCATATCGGAAATATCAAGGCGATTCATAATCTCTTTAACAGTGATAGTTCCTTTTGTATTAACAATGTCTAAAATAGTATCTAATTTTTCTTGCTTCAGCATTGAACCACCCCCAAATCTAATATTATTTTATCATATTTTAAACAGCTAAGCAACTCAAAGAAAACAAAAATAAACAAAAAAAAACATCTAGTTTTTAAATAAACTTAGATATTTTTTTAGGTTAGGTATTAATTTAGTCCATAGTTATAGTCATCATCCTGCATAGCTTCAACTTCACCAAGTAGATAGCCATTACCAACTTGAGAGAAGAAGTCGTGGTTTGATGTACCAGTTGAAATCCCGTTCATAACGATCGGGTTGACATCGTCAGCTGAATCAGGGAAGAGAGGATCTTGCCCCAAGTTCATAAGGGCTTTATTTGCATTGTAGCGAAGGAAGGTTTTAACCTCTTCAGTCCATCCGACTTCGTCATAGAGGCTCTCTGTGTATCCTTCTTCATTCTCATAAAGAGTATAGAGAAGGTCGTACATCCATTCTTTGAGTTTTTCTTGCTCATCTTCTGGCAATTCATTGAAACCAAGTTGGAATTTGTAGCCGATGTAGGTTCCGTGTACAGACTCGTCACGAATAATCAACTTGATGATCTCAGCTACGTTGGCCAACTTGTTGTTTCCAAGATAGTAGAGTGGTGTGAAGAAACCAGAGTAGAAAAGGAAGGTTTCAAGGAAAACACTAGCTACTTTCTTTTCAAGAGGAGTTCCGTTTAGGTAGATTTCATTGATAATCTCAGCTTTTTTCTGAAGATATGGATTGGTGTTGGTCCATTCGAAAATCTCTTCGATTTCTGACTTAGTATTCAAGGTAGAAAAGATAGAAGAGTAAGACTTAGCATGAACAGATTCCATAAATTGGATATTGTTAAAAACAGCTTCCTCGTGAGGCGTACGAATATCAGCACGAAGGGCTTGAACACCAGTTTCTGATTGCATGGTATCAAGAAGGGTCAAACCTCCAAAAACTTTACCAACAAGGTCTTTTTCCTTATTAGAAAGCTTTCTCCAGTCGTCTAGGTCATTTGACAAAGGGATACGCGTATCAAGCCAGAACTGCTCAGTCAGCTTTTCCCAGGTTGATTTGTCAATGACATCTTCGATGGCATTCCAGTTAATAGCTTTGTAGTAAGTTTTCATTTGAAATCTCTTTCTGTGTGTAGTAATGCGATAACATAATCACTCTTATTTTATCATAATTCTATGCTAGAATCGAACAAAAAGTCGGAAGCCCGACTTTTATGTTCTTACATGATTTTATTAGCAAAATACGTTTAATGGATTAAGTAAATGTAATTTTTTTGAGAGTTGAATTAAATCACACAGCTCTCGCATTGGTTAGCACCGACTTCTCCACCATCATCTGTAAAGGTACGGACGTAGTAGATAGACTTGATACCTTTGTTGAAGGCATAGTTACGAAGGATAGACAAGTCACGTGTCGTTTGTTTGTTTTCTTTCTTCCATTCGTAAAGGCCTGTTGGAATATCACTACGCATGAAGAGTGTGAGTGAAAGTCCTTGGTCCACGTGCTCAGTCGCAGCAGCATAAACATCAATTACCTTACGCATATCCATGTCATAAGCAGAAGTGTAGTAAGGAATTGTTTCTGTTGACAAACCAGCAGCAGGATAGTAGATCTTACCAATTTTCTTCTCTTGGCGTTCTTCGATACGTTGCGTAATTGGGTGAATAGAGGCAGAAACATCGTTGATGTAGCTGATAGAACCATTTGGCGCTACAGCAAGTCGGTTTTGGTGGTAAAGTCCATCTGCTTTAACTTTATCACGAAGTTCAGCCCAGTCAGCAGCAGTAGGAATAAAGATATCTTTGAAGAGCTCTTTAACACGGTCTGATTTCGGAAGGAATTCGCCAGTTAAATACTTATCAAAATAGCTTCCGTTAGCATAGTCTGATTTCTCAAAGTTGTGGAAGGTAACACCACGTTCACGTGCGATATTGTTTGACTCAACCAAGGTCCAGTAGTTCATAAGCATGAAGTAGATGCTTGTAAATTCAACAGACTCAGGTGATCCATATTCGATCAATTGTTGAGCAAGATAGCTGTGAAGTCCCATAGCTCCAAGTCCAAATGTATGAGCTTGGCTGTTTCCGTGGTCAATAGTAGGAACAGCTACGATATGAGAGCTGTCTGTAACGAAGGTCAAAGCTCGTACCATTGCACGGATGGAGCGACCAAAGTCAGGTGAAGTCATCATGTTGACCACGTTTGTTGAACCGAGGTTACATGAAACATCAGTACCCATTTTTAGGAATTCTTGAGCATCGTTGATAAGACTTGGTTCTTGAACTTGAAGAATCTCTGAACACAAGTTGCTCATGATAATCTTACCATCAACTGGATTTGCACGGTTAGCAGTATCAATGTTAACGACATAAGGATAGCCAGATTCCTGTTGCAATTTAGAAATTTCAGTTTCCAAATCACGCGCCTTGATTTTTGTCTTACGGATATTTGGATTTGCGACTAATTCATCGTATTTTTCTGTGATGTCGATGTAGTTAAATGGCACGCCGTATTCTAGCTCTACAGAGTAAGGACTGAAGAGGTACATTTCTTCATTTTTACGTGCTAATTCGTAGAATTTATCTGGTACAACAACACCAAGTGAAAGGGTCTTGACACGCACTTTTTCATCCGCATTTTCCTTCTTAGTTGAAAGGAAGGCGATGATATCTGGGTGGAAGACATTGAGGTAAACAACCCCAGCACCTTGACGTTGACCGAGTTGGTTAGAGTAAGAGAAGCTGTCTTCGAAAAGCTTCATAACTGGTACGACACCAGAAGCAGCACCTTCATATCCTTTGATAGGAGCTCCAGCTTCACGAAGGTTGCTGAGGGAAATTCCTACACCACCACCGATACGTGAAAGTTGAAGAGCAGAGTTGATAGAACGTCCGATAGAGTTCATATCATCTGTTACCTGGATCAAGAAACAAGATACCAACTCACCACGACGAGCACGACCTGCATTCAAGAAAGAAGGAGTAGCAGGTTGATAGCGTTGGTGGATGATTTCATTAGCAATATCAATAGCAATCGCTTCATCACCATCCGCAAAGTAAAGAGCGTTAAAGAAGACACGGTCTTCCATACTCTCAAGATAGTACTCTCCGTCATTAGTTTTCAGAGCATACTGATTATAGAATTTATAGGCAGCCATGAAAGACTTAAACTGGAAGTTTTGATCCTTGATAAATTGGTGTAGTTCTTCCAAAAATTCTGGACGGTATTTCTTGATAAATGCTGTTTCAATGTAGTTATGCTCAATGAGGAAGTTGATTTTATCCGTAATTGAGTTAAAAACCATTGTATTTGGTACAACATTTTCTTTAAAGAAGGCTTCTAAAGCTTCCTTGTCCTTGTGAAGCATAATTTGTCCATTAACAGGACGGTTAATTTCATTATTAAGACGGAAGTAAGTCACATCTTCAAGTTGTTTTAATCCCATAAAAATTCCTTTATCTAATTACAAAAGAAAGGCTTCTAAGGTAGACATAGAAGCTTTTGTCCTGATTCTTAAGCAAGTTGTTTGAGTTTACCTGGTTGGAAACCAGAGAAAACTTCTGTTGGTGTCTGAATAATAGGAGCAGCACTAAAGCCAAGCTCTTTTACTTGATCAATGTATTCAGGTTGTTCATCAAGATTGATTTCTTTATATTCAACATTATTACTGTCTAAAAAACGTTTCGTCATTTTACATTGGACACAGTTGTTTTTAGAATATACGGTTACCATTTCTGTAACTCCTCTTTAAAAATTTATTACTTTCTTAGTATATCAGAAAAAAAAACTTTGTCAACTTTCTAAAACTAAATCTTGTGTACTTATTTTACTGATTTTACTAACAAACACAATATATAGTGTAATATTGAGAAACAACGACAGAAAAATCAATGATTTCATTATAGACAACTTAACAAAAACTACATACTGTGTTTTGCTAAATTTAATAGAAGATTTTCAGCAAGTTATCTGAAAGGAAATTGAAGAAAGTCCATAAAATACTTGAAAAATATCAATGAAGGTGATATAATACTAAATTGTAAGGGTTATCAGATATGTAACTCAACAAGAAAACTATTAAAGGAGAGTCAAACTATGGCTTCTAAAGATTTCCACGTAGTGGCAGAAACAGGTATTCACGCACGTCCAGCAACATTGTTGGTACAAACTGCTAGCAAATTTGCTTCAGATATCACTCTTGAGTACAAAGGTAAATCAGTTAACCTTAAATCTATCATGGGTGTAATGAGCCTTGGTGTTGGTCAAGGTGCTGACGTTACAATCACTGCTGAAGGTGCAGACGCTGATGACGCTATCGCTGCTATCTCAGAAACAATGGAAAAAGAAGGATTGGCATAAGGAAATGACAGAAATGCTTAAAGGAATCGCAGCATCTGACGGTGTTGCAGTTGCAAAAGCATATCTACTCGTTCAACCGGATTTATCATTCGAGACTGTTACAGTCGAAGATACAAATGCAGAAGAGGCTCGTTTGGATGTTGCTCTTGAAGCTTCTCAAAACGAGCTTTCTCTTATCCGCGAGAAGGCTGTAGGTACGCTTGGTGAAGAAGCGGCACAAGTATTTGACGCCCACTTGATGGTTCTTGCTGACCCTGAATTGATCGGTCAAATCAAAGAAACTATCCGTGCTAAAAAAGTGAATGCAGAAGCAGGTCTGAAAGAAGTTACAGACATGTTTATCACAATCTTTGAAGGCATGGAAGACAACCCATACATGCAAGAACGTGCAGCGGATATCCGCGACGTAACAAAACGTGTATTGGCTAACCTCCTTGGTAAAAAATTGCCAAACCCAGCTTCTATCAATGAAGAAGTAATCGTGATTGCTCACGACTTGACTCCATCTGATACAGCTCAATTGGACAAAAACTTTGTTAAAGCTTTTGTAACAAACATTGGTGGTCGTACAAGTCACTCAGCTATCATGGCTCGTACACTTGAAATCGCTGCAGTTTTGGGTACAAACAATATCACTGAAATCGTTAAAGATGGTGACCTACTTGCCGTTAATGGTATTACAGGTGAAGTGATTATCAACCCTACTGAAGAACAAGCGGCTGAGTTTAAAGCAGCTGGTGAAGCTTACGCTCAACAAAAAGCTGAGTGGGCACTCTTGAAGGATGCTCAAACTGTCACTGCTGATGGTAAACACTTCGAATTGGCAGCAAACATTGGTACTCCAAAAGACGTTGAAGGTGTTAATGACAACGGTGCAGAAGCTGTAGGTCTTTACCGTACAGAGTTCTTGTACATGGATTCTCAAGACTTCCCAACTGAAGACGAGCAGTACGAAGCATACAAGGCTGTTCTTGAAGGAATGAACGGTAAACCAGTTGTTGTCCGTACAATGGATATCGGTGGTGACAAGGAACTTCCTTACTTCGATATGCCACATGAAATGAACCCATTCCTTGGATTCCGTGCTCTTCGTATCTCTATCTCTGAAACAGGAGATGCAATGTTCCGCACTCAAATCCGTGCTCTTCTTCGTGCCTCTGTACACGGTCAATTGCGTATCATGTTCCCGATGGTTGCGCTTTTGAAAGAATTCCGTGCAGCTAAAGCAGTCTTCGATGAAGAAAAAGCTAACCTTCTTGCTGAAGGTATTGCAGTTGCGGATGACATCCAAGTTGGTATCATGATCGAAATTCCTGCAGCAGCTATGCTTGCAGACCAATTTGCAAAAGAAGTTGATTTCTTCTCAATTGGTACAAACGATTTGATCCAATACACAATGGCGGCAGACCGTATGAACGAACAAGTTTCATACCTTTACCAACCATACAACCCATCAATCCTTCGTTTGATCAATAACGTTATCAAAGCAGCTCACGCTGAAGGTAAATGGGCTGGTATGTGTGGTGAAATGGCTGGTGACCAAACAGCTGTTCCACTTCTTGTCGGAATGGGCTTGGATGAGTTCTCTATGTCAGCAACATCAGTACTTCGTACACGTAGCTTGATGAAGAAACTCGACACTGCTAAAATGCAAGAATACGCTAACCGTGCTCTTACTGAATGTTCAACAATGGAAGAAGTTCTTGAACTTTCTAAAGAATACGTTAACTTCGATTAATCAATTACAAATCCTTGTAGCTTTTAGCTATGAGGATTTTTTCTTCTATTTTGTAGAAAACTCCATCTGTAAAATTTATCAAAAATATGGTAAAATAGACAAGGGAAAAAACAAGGAGGCTACAATGCAAAATAGACCAATCATTATCGGAGTAACAGGTGGATCTGGAGGAGGAAAGACAAGCGTATCTAAAGCAATCTTGTCGCATTTTCCAAATGAAAAAATCTCTATGATTGAGCATGATTCCTACTATAAAGATCAATCTCATCTAACCTTTGAAGAGCGTATTAAGACCAACTATGACCATCCTTTTGCTTTTGATACTGATTTGATGATTGAGCAAATCAAAGAGTTGTTGGCAGGTCGTCCAGTTGATATTCCTACCTATGATTATGCTGCCCATACTAGAAGTTCTAAAACCTACCGTCAAGAACCTCAGGATGTCTTTATCGTAGAAGGAATCTTGGTTTTGGAGGACAAACGACTTCGTGATTTGATGGATATCAAGATTTTCGTAGATACAGATGATGATGTTCGTATCATTCGCCGTATTAAACGTGATATGGAAGAACGTGGTCGTAGCCTGGATAGCGTTATTGACCAGTATCTTGGTGTGGTAAAACCCATGTATCATCAATTTATTGAGCCAACAAAGCGTTATGCAGATATCGTTATTCCAGAAGGAGTAACCAACACAGTAGCTATCGATTTGTTGACAACAAAGATTGAAAAGATTTTAGAAGAAGCACGTCTAGCCCAATAATAAGTAGATAAAAGGCTATGGGAAAGTAATTATTTTTCCAAGATTGAAGCCTTTTCCCATATTGGTGAGTCTTTACAATCAAGTTTTTCGATAGTTTCGTCAAAGGGACTTTTAGGAGTCTGTAATCTTAATTAAATACAAAGTCAGTTACTTAGGGCAAATAAAAATCGAGGCCGGGATTTTCCCGACCTCTTATTTTTTGATTTTTTCAAGTCTCGGAACAATAACTAGGGTAAGTATTGCTGAGATTATGAGTTCTGCAATAGAATTTGTTGAGATAACAGTAGCTAATAGTTTTTGGATATTTCCGTCAAAAACATTTCCAAAGAGGAAGAAGATTCCGCCTAGTACAAATACAGTATTTGTGAGGGAACCGAGTGCTCCAGCGAAGATAAGCCCCGCCTTGTTTTTGAGGAGTTTATAGACAAAGTATGGAGTTAAACCAATAAGGATGCGTGGTACAATCGCAATAACTAGGGAGTAGATGTTACCGTTTGGTACAAATGGAGAGAAAAGGTAGCTGGTTGGGAGAATTGTGATTGTATTGACTGTCAAACTAATCATCCCCATCAAGAAACCTAAGATGGCTCCAATCCGTGGCCCGTAGATGATACTAGCAATGATGACTGGAATATGGACAATGGTTGGTTTAATTGGAAATGGCAAGACATTAAAGACAATAGAGCTCAGCAGATGAATGACGATCATGCTGGCAAAAAAGATAGCAATTGGAGCAATATTAGAGCGTTTGTTCATGAAGTTTTTCCTTTATCTGTTGTAAAATAGTATCAAGATCAGCAAGAGCACCCCGTCCTACATCGCCACAGGCCAGTAGGGACTCTTTTGGAGCAATAATTGTATAACCATAAGTTTCCAAAGTATTTAGGTTTGTTTGAGTTGCTGGATGGTCATACATTTTGGTATTCATAGCAGGTGCTACTAGTTTTGGAATATAGTGGGGCAGGGCAAGAGCAGTAGCAGTTACCATATTATCAGCCAAACCGTACGCGACTTTCGCAATCGTATTAGCGGTTGCAGGGGCAAGGATAAACAAATCTGTTTCTTTGCCAAGCTCGATATGATTGACTTTATCGGGATAAGGTTCCTGCATAAGATCGAGATGTACGGTATTTTGAGATAAGACTTGAAGAGTTAAAGGTTGAATAAAAGCAGTCGCAGCCTGGGTCATAAGTACAGTAACAGAATGCCCCTGTTTCTTCAAGTTACTAACCAAATCAGCAGCCTTGTAAGAGGCGATAGAGCCTGTCACAGCGAGTGTAATACGAGCCATAATTTTCCTTTCTAACGATCAAATCCTTGAATTTTTTCCACTAACAAGTCAGCAATTTCTTGTTTGCTGGCAGCAATCTGATAATCTTTTTCCTCTACTAGATAAGCCAGGTGTTGATCAGCATTAATCTGAGTGAGGTCATTAGCGACAATCAAATCAGCTTGATTCTTTTCAAGACTTTCTCTAGCGATTTGAATCAGATGCTCCTTAGTAACATCGACAAGCAGTTTAAAGCCAATGAGATGGATACTTGGATTCCATTCTTTAACAAGAGAGATGATCTTTGGATTTTTCTTAAGAAATAGGACTTGCACCTCATCCTTAGAAGAGATCTTTGTTTCCATATTTTTCTTATGCAAAAATTCATTTAAATCTTGACTTGCTCGAACTTGGTCAAGACCAGTCATGTAAACAGGACTATAGTCAGAGACTGCCATGGAATGAATCAAGACTTGATAATCAGGTACAATCCGTTTCATCTCTTGAAGTAAATCGGAAGTGTTTTTGATTACAATCATAGTCAAATTCGGGTGTAGTTCTGGTTTTAGTGCTTGTTGCGTAGTAATCAGACAAACTTGGTGACCAGCCTTTAGTAAAGTCTCAGTTATTACTTTACCAAGTCTACCAGTAGAGTGATTGGTAATGGAGCGAACTCGATCTATTGCCTCGCTTGTACCACCAGATGTAACTAAAATTTTCATAGAACTATTGTACAAAAAAATGAACAGTAAGTAAAATGAAAGCGATAAAATATAACTAAACTTTATAACTATATTATTATTGACAATTAATTTAAGATATAAGATAATTATTTTAGTTATAGATGAAAAGGGGAAGCCGTTATGGACTTTTTTAAGTTTGCAGATAATATGGTTAAAGAAGCTAGTAAAGTAATTGATGATGCTAGTAAGACAACTAGTAGCGTACTTAATGAAGCTGGAAAAGCTTTAGATAGCGCTGGGAAAGTTACAGGAGATTTATTATCAGATTCTGTAAAAGTAATAGGAGATGTATCAAATAAGATAGGAAATGTTGTTTCAGACGTTTCAGGTCAAGCTGCTACAGTAGCGAATGATACTGTTCAACAAGTAACAGAGGTTGCATCTGGCACGCTTAATCAAGCTGGTAAAGTTGCAACGGAAGCAAAATCACAAATTGATTCAATAGATCTTTTTAATGGTAAACTAAGGTCCGAAGCCGTTGAGAACTATCATGAATCTATTCAAACATATAATGAAAAAGCCACAGATCTAACGAATAAATCGACTGAGCTTTATAAAAGTAGAGACAAGGCGATCAAAGTTGTCAAAATCATTGAAGAAAGAATTAGTAAATTAGCAAATAAACCGAAAGAATTTGAAACAAAATTAGACGAAATAATTGTTGAAATACAGAATTTCGAAGATAAGCAGTTAGCTATTACTCAGGCAATCAAAGAAGCAGAATTAGCCAGCGGTAGTACGGCAGCTACAGCTTCTTTAAGTGCTTTAGGTGTGACAGTCGCAACTTTAGGTCCTACTGCAGCTATGGGAGTTGCAACTACTTTTGGTGTCGCATCAACAGGAACAGCAATTTCTAGCTTGACAGGTGCAGCAGCAAATAGTGCGGCATTAGCTTGGTTAGGTGGAGGAAGTCTAGCAGCAGGCGGAGGAGGTATGGCTGCTGGCAATGCCTTTTTAGCCATGGTGGGCCCTGTTGGTTGGGGGATTGCTGGCTTAATGTTAACAGCGTCTGTCGGAGCAGGTGTTTTTGCTAATAAAAAAAATGAAGAAGTAGCTAAAGAAGCGCTTGATGAACAAAAGAAAATTGAGTTATTAATTAGACAAACTGATAAATCAATAATAGAAATTAGTGAATTAATTAATTTAATTGAAAAGCAAACTGAGGAGATTTATTTAGCTAATCTTTCTTTAATTGGAAAAGATTATAACTTATTTACAGATGATGAAAAGTATCAAGCAGGTAGTTTAGTAAATTCAACCCTCTCACTTACTTCGATGATTAATAAGGAAATTAAAATAAATGATGAATCAGGCTGTTAATAGAGCATTTTATCAAGGGATAGGTGCATATGTCAATTGTTTAAACAACTTGAGAATTCAAGACTTACAAATTGCTATGAAAATGATTGATGATGAAGCTCGACATGTCATTTTAAACAAGGACAATGCCTCTAAAATCTTAAACTATGCTAGAAATAACATTGAAGACGTTATTCTAAAGAATCGTGGAGGTGAATACGGCGGTCACGGTTTTATTGCTGAATTTGCAGAAGCAGGAATTGTGAATGCGAGAAGAGCTTTTGAAGGATTAAATCCTATTGTAAAAGTATTGAATGATAATGGACCAGCCGATTTATTAATTGGTAGAAATACCATTCAAATGAAGTTTTATAATAATTTACGTGATGAACTATGTCAATCTTTTCATTACAGTAAAAAAATGAAAATGATGTTTCCAAAAGATCACGTGTTAGTATACGAAAAAATTATGGCTGGCGCCAAAGAAGTTGAATTTAATGGTAAAAAATTGTCTATTAAACAAATTACTGATATACGACAAATGATCAATGATATTACCGAAAGAAAGGGACTTACTTCATATAAATCTTGGATGAAATCATCTGTTCTAAATTATGATGATGCTCAAAGAAATTCAATTAATAAAGTATTAGACTTAGAGAAAATAAAAATTGATAAAAAGGTCAAAGTAAAGCGGAGAGAATTAGCTAAGAAGAAAATTCTTGCCAAAAAAAATTCTTTACCAAATTTAAGAGAAGCTAACAAGATTGCAAAAAATACTTTTCTTTTACAAGGTGGTTTAGCATTAATGTCAGCTGTGTATGGGAAAAACAAAGAAGGAAAAACAATTTTTGAATTTGAACAATCAGATTGGTTAGACTGTGGATTAGAAACAGTGGAAGGTGCGGTAAAAGCTTCTATATCAGGTTACGCGATTTATGGTCTCACTAATGTTTTTAAAATGAGTGCTCCTTATGCAAGTGCGTTTGTAACAGCAAGTTACGGCATGGTAGATATTATTACTAAACTTAGAACAAATGAGATTACTGAGGATGAATTTATAAATTTTATAACTATCAATACATTGGATACAACATTAGCGACAATTGGTTCATGTGTTGGTCAAACACTTATTCCTGTCCCTGTCTTAGGAGCAGTAGTAGGTTCAATTGCTACTTCAATAATTTGGGAAATAGGCAAAGGGATTTTAAGTGATAGGGAACAGGAATTAATTCAAAATTACAGGGAAAACTTAGATAACCATATCAAAAACTTAGATGATAAATACAAGATTATTTTTAATGATATTATAGATAAATATCATAAACTAGGACGATTACAGGATTACTCTTTTGATTTATCTATCAATATACGTCTTCGTTTTGAGTATTCAATTGAATTAGCTGAGCAAATAGGAGTTTCTAATAGTCAAATTCTACACAATTTATCAGAAATTGATAGCTACTTTTTGAATTAGTCGAAATCTTAATCTATAGTTAAAACTTATAAAGGCATATAAAAATTTAAATAGTGGGCGGTAAATCCTTTGATGTCGCTATATTTACGAACGTTATCAAGCTTTTTGTCTGTTAAAAATCTTGTTTTGTGTTATAATGAATTAACACATCAGAGGTTAGAGGAGTTCATTATGAAAACAGATATTGAAATTGCACAGAGTATTGATTTAAAACCAATTGTTGAGGTCGTTGACCAATTTGAGATTTCTGCAGACGATTTGGAATTGTATGGAAAGTATAAGGCTAAACTTAGCTTTGATAAGATTCGTGAGGTTGAAAGTAATCCAGTCGGTAAATTGATTCTAGTTACTGCTATCAATCCAACACCTGCTGGTGAAGGAAAATCAACTATCACTATCGGACTTGCTGATGCTTTGAATAAGATTGGTAAGAAAACCATGATAGCTATCCGCGAACCTTCTCTTGGTCCAGTCATGGGTATCAAAGGTGGTGCTGCTGGTGGTGGTTATGCCCAAGTTTTACCAATGGAAGACATCAACCTTCATTTTACTGGAGATATGCATGCTATTACAACTGCAAACAATGCTCTCTCTGCCTTGATTGACAATCATTTGCACCAAGGAAATGAGCTTGGAATCGACCAACGTCGTATTCTCTGGAAACGCGTAGTGGACTTGAATGATCGTGCTCTTCGTCACGTGACAGTTGGACTTGGTGGTCCACTTAATGGTATTCCACGCGAAGATGGATTTGATATCACTGTCGCATCAGAAATCATGGCTATTCTTTGCTTGGCAACTGATATTGAAGATTTGAAACGTCGTTTGGCCAATATCGTTATCGGCTACCGTTATGATCGTACACCTGTTTCAGTTGGTGATCTACAGGTTGAAGGTGCCTTGGCATTGATTTTGAAAGATGCTATCAAACCGAACTTGGTTCAAACCATCTATGGAACACCTGCCTTTGTACATGGTGGCCCATTTGCCAATATCGCACACGGATGTAACTCTGTCTTGGCTACAACGACAGCCCTTCACTTGGCAGATTACACAGTGACAGAAGCAGGTTTTGGTGCAGACCTTGGTGCTGAGAAATTTCTGGATATCAAAACTCCAAACTTGCCAACTGCGCCAGATGCAGTAGTGATTGTTGCAACACTTCGTGCTCTTAAGATGAATGGTGGGGTTGCTAAGGACGCGTTGACAGAAGAGAATGTAGAAGCAGTTCGTGCTGGTTTTGCTAATTTGAAACGCCACGTTGAGAATGTCCGTAAGTTCGGTATTCCAGCAGTTGTTGCAATTAACGAATTTGTATCTGATACAGAAGCTGAAATCGCAGCTTTGAAAGAACTTTGTGCTTCAATCGATGTTCCAGTTGAATTGGCTAGCGTATGGGCTGATGGAGCAGAAGGTGGAGTAGCTCTAGCTGAAACTCTCGTCAAAACGATTGACGAAAACCCAGCTAACTATACACGTTTGTATGACAATGACCTTTCAGTACAAGAGAAGATTGAAAAGATTGTCACTGAAATCTATCGTGGAAGTAAAGTAAACTTCGAGAAGAAAGCTCAAACTCAAATCGCACAAATCGTACAAAATGGTTGGGACAAATTGCCAATCTGTATGGCTAAAACTCAATACAGTTTCTCAGATAATCCAAATGCTCTTGGAGCCCCTGAAAACTTTGAAATTACTATTCGTGAATTGGTACCAAAATTGGGTGCAGGCTTCATCGTTGCTCTTACTGGAGATGTGATGACCATGCCTGGACTTCCAAAACGACCAGCTGCTCTCAACATGGATGTTGAAAGTGATGGAACAGTTCTTGGATTATTTTAATAAGAAAATTTAAAGACAAGCTCAATATTGAGTTTGTCTTTTTGTTATTATTAAAAAATCTCCTAGAGATAACTAGGAGATTTTAGTTTTTATTTCATAGTTGGGAAGAGCAATACATCACGGATAGTGGTTGTATCTGTGAGGAGCATGCAGAGACGGTCGATACCGATTCCCAAACCACCTGTTGGTGGCATACCGTATTCAAGTGCTTCGATGTAGTCGTAGTCAATGCCAGTCGCTTCGTCGTCACCAAGCTCTTTGGCTTTGGCTTGAGCTTCGAAACGGCTAAGCTGGTCGATTGGGTCGTTCAACTCAGTAAAGGCATTTCCGTATTCTTTAGTCATGATGAAGAGCTCAAAGCGGTCTGTAAAGCGCTCATCTTCTGGATTTTTCTTAGCAAGTGGTGATACAGCTACTGGGTGACCGTATACAAATGTTGGTTGAATCAATGTTTCTTCAACGTACTCTTCAAAGAAGGCATTGATAATGTGTCCAACTTCAGTATAGTGTTTTTCAACAGGAACATTCTTTTCAGCTGCAATAGCTTTAGCTTCTTCCAAAGTCATGTCTTGCCAGAAGTCTACACCAGTAATTTCTTTGATTGCATCCACCATGTGTACACGTTTAAATGGTTCATTGATCTTGATTTCAGTTCCTTGATAGATAACTGGACCGTCGCCTTTAACAGCTTTAGCAGCGTGTTGAATAATACCTTCAGTTAAGTCCATGATGTCTTGGAAGTCTGCGTATGCTTGGTAAACTTCGATAGAAGTGAACTCAGGGTTATGTGTAGCATCCATCCCTTCGTTACGGAAGATACGGCCAATCTCATAAACGCGCTCCATACCACCAACGATAAGACGTTTCAAGTGAAGTTCAGTCGCGATACGAAGCACCATATCAATGTTTTGAGCATTGTGGTGTGTGATAAATGGGCGAGCAGCAGCCCCACCGGCCTCGTTGTGAAGTACAGGTGTTTCTACTTCAAGGAAACCTTGAGCATCGAGGTAGCGACGGATTTCAGAAATGATTTTTGAACGTGTGACGAAGCGGTCAAAGCTTTCACGGTTAGAAATCAAATCAAGGTAACGTTTACGGTAGATTGTTTCAACGTCTGAAAGTCCGTGGAATTTCTCAGGCAATGGACGAAGGGCTTTAGACAAGTGCGTGATATGAGTCGCCTTGATAGAAAGTTCTCCCATATCTGTACGCATCACTTCACCTTCGACACCAAGGAAGTCTCCCAAGTCAGCCTTTTTAAAGATTTCGTAGTTTTCTTCACCAACAGCGTCTTTACGAACGTAGATTTGAATTTGACCTTCGCGGTCTTGAAGGTGAGCAAATCCAACTTTACCTTTACCACGTTTGGTAACAAGACGACCTGCAATAGTAGCAGTCTCGTTCAATTCGTGTAATTGTTCCTTATCGAGGTCAGCATATTTATCTTTTAATTCTTGTGAGTTAGCAGTGCGTTCAAAGCGTTTACCGAATGGATCGATTCCTTGTTCGCGGAGCGCAGCCATTTTTTCACGGCGAACGATCTGCTGGTCATTTAGTTCTTCCATATGTTCTGTTGACATGGTTTCCTCCTAGTTTTTACTCAATTCTTGATACGATGAGTCTTTTTTGCGATACTCCCATTTTATCATAAAAGTCAAATAAATTCACGGATATTCTACAAAATCTAAAAAGAACTTAACAGCGATTGTTAAGTTCAGTTCTAATTCTGATAAGAAGTGTCGTTCCATTCCAAAAGCTTGAAGTTTTTAAAGTCTTCTGTTTCGACAATAGTCACACTGGCATTTGCTAGACCTCCATCTTTTCTAAGTAGTGGAGTATCATATCCTAAAAGAGTTCGAATACTGGCTGTGAGATTGGCCCCGTGACCAACAATCATAACATGTTCAAAAGGTTTGGACTCTAATGATTTGATAAATTGAATGGTTCGTTGAGTTGTTTGATAGACAGACTCTGCTCCAAACATAGTCGAATCGAATTTTGCTAGATTGGTACGAAAAGCTTTTAATTGCTCGGGATAGATGCCTTCCAAGGTTGCAAATTTTGCACCTTCAAGTTTTCCAAGTTGCCATTCTCTTAGTGAGGGGATTTCTTCTAATGGACAGCTGTTTTTCAGTTGACTTTGGATAATTTGAGCAGAAGTTTTAGCACGAGGAAGATCACTAGAATAAATCACATCAAATGAAGTTTCCTGAAGATATTGGCCTAATTTTTTTAAGGTTTCAATGGATTCCTCAAGGAGTGGAGAATCCCCACTCGCTCCTTGAAAACGTCCCTCCAGATTCCAAAGTGTTTTACCGTGACGAATAAAATAGAATTTCATGTGTTACTTGCCTCCAAGATGTCTGCAAATTCAGCTTTAACAAAGGATGCTAGATCTTGAGGATTGATAATGATACTATGACCAACTTCCCCTGCGGAAACAATCATTTCATTCAGTTGAAGAGCAGTTTGGTCGATAAAGATAGGATAGTTATGTTTTTGACGGATTCCAACTGGATTATTGGCACCGTGGATGTAGCCTGTTGTTTTTTCTAGGTCTTTTTGTGGAATCATGCTGACTTTCTTATTACCAGAAATCTTAGCAAGTTTCTTTTCAGAAAGATGTTCAGTGATAGGCACGATTCCAATAATTGGTCCAGTTTTATCTCCCAGAAGTGCTAGAGTCTTAAAAATCTGACTCTTTTCATAACCTTGAGGCATTTCACCTTCCAAGGCATTAATTTGAATACCTGTATGGTTTATTCCTGCCTTTGTTAAAATTTGTTGGACCAAGGTTTTCTTGACTTTTACTTTTTTTGCCATTATTTATACTTATCCTCCAATTGACTCATCCAGATTCCCAACCAAATCCCTAGGGCAAAGAAGAAAGCAATCAGTACATATGAAACTAGTGACAAACCACTGTAACTAATACTTTCAGCATTGCCAGCGTTTGGAATAAGGATCAAGAGTGTACTTGATAGTACGATCCCAATGATAAAATGATACACACGTGAGTGATAAAGGCGAAGAGCATAGTCCATGAATTTAGAGAAAATAATCAGAGTGATAAGAAGCCCAATCCCAATTGGTAAGAAGGTTCCAAACAAATCAAAAGTCTTAAACCCTGTTAACATAGGGCCATAAAGGCCAAGAATCAAGAGAAGATTGGAAGGACTAAGCCCTGGAACCAAAATACCAAGCGCCAACAAACAACCAGCTAGTGTAAAGTTTAGGAAGCTTGCAGATAGAGAACCAACTACAAAATTCAAGGCATAGAGGGCGATACCTGAAATGATGAAGGTTGTCCAAAACCATATGTGGTCAACCTTATCTCTATCAGAGTCACGAGTTGATTCTTTGACAAGACTTGGGATGGTACCAATGATAGCTCCAGCAAAACTCCACAATACGTACACTTGATAATTCTCTAAAAGATACTCGATTGGATAGGAGAAAAGTCCGATACCTAGAAGCATCCCAATACCGACAGGAAGGAAAAAGAACACATCTTCTTTTAAATTCTTAAAAGGATGGGCAAGAAAACGAATCATTCTCTCATAAATTCCCAAGATAGCAGCCAGAACGCCACCAGAAATCCCTGGTAGAATGAAACCTAGGGCGATTACAATTCCCTTAATAATTTTTGATAACCATGATAACATAGAGGTCCTCCGAGATTCATATTCTATAAAGATAAAACAGTGATTTAATACTGAAAAATAAAGAAAAGCAAGCAGAAAGCAATGTCTGACTTGCTTATTGTGATAGTGATTAAGGATTTAAAAACAATTTTCTAAAGGTTTCTTCCTTGTTCTTTGATGAAGAAATAAGGTTCAAATCGAGGTGATGTTCAAATCCGCCAAGATTTCCATGTGAAGTGTATTGGTGTAGGTCATAGCTAAGATCTGTTTTCGGAGCACTCTCATAGTAACCTGCGTTGGTTCCATAGGAAGGTATCCAGATTGCTGAGTAATTATCAACGCTGATACTATGTTCCTCCATAAAGTAAACACCAACATAGATACCGATATTTTTTGCACCCAATGAAGCTAATTTAGCACGAAAGGCCTCAACACCCTGGTTCATGTCAGACATAGTCTTGTCTTCAACATCCAACCAATAGTAGCTAGGATTATAGGGAGAAGCAGCGTTATAAAAGGCTTCAGCAGCTTTTTCCATTTCTTCGACATTTTTACCAGCTACATAGGCATAAACAGCGACTGGAATATTCCGTTTTTGAAATTCTGTGATGTGTTCTTTATAAGCCTTATCAACCCCATTTTTAAATGAAGCATCGTTTTCAACAGAAGCTTGAGCTCCACTATGAACCCGAACGATTGCACCTGAAATATTTTGAGTTAAGGTGTCATAATTGATCTCTGATGGTCTTTGCCAGCCAGAAACATCAATAATCGGCTTGTTGATATTATGTAAAGCTTGAGTTTCTACTTGAACTGGATTTTGCTTTGTTTTGACTGGATGGTCTTCAAACTTGGGTCTATTGATGATTAAAATACCCACGAGAGTAGCTAATACAGTAAAAATAAAAACAGGATTTATTTTCTTTCTCATACTTTTATAGTGTATCGTAAATGGTGAAAAAAATCAAAAAAAATACTCGAAATCATCTAGAGAATGCGATGTTTTAAAGCATTTGCCCTCTTTGGTGTTTGAAAAAGCAAATTTATGATATAATATAAGGGAATTTCTATAGAAAAGAGAAAAATATGGCAAATTATGCAGTTATTTTAGCAGCGGGTAAAGGTACTCGTATGAAATCAGATCTACCAAAAGTCATGCACAAGGTTGCAGGAATTTCAATGCTTGAGCATGTTTTTCGTAGCGTAGGGGCCATCAATCCTGAAAAAACAGTAACGGTTGTTGGTCATAAGGCAGAACTTGTGGAGCAAGTTTTAGCTGGTCAAACTGATTTTGTAAGACAGTCTGAGCAATTAGGAACTGGTCATGCAGTTATGATGGCTGAGCCAATTCTTGAAGGACTTTCTGGACAAACATTGGTTATTGCTGGTGATACACCACTCATTACTGGTGAAAGTCTAAAGAACTTGATTGATTTCCACGTTAATCACAAGAACGTAGCAACAATCCTAACTGCAGAAGCTGAAGATCCGTTTGGTTATGGGCGTATTGTTCGTAACGAGAATGCTGAAGTGCTTCGTATCGTGGAGCAGAAGGATGCGACTGATTTTGAAAAACAAATCAAGGAAATCAATACAGGAACTTATGTCTTTGATAATGCTCGTCTCTTTGAAGCTTTGAAGAATATCAACACCAACAATGCCCAAGGCGAATACTACATTACTGATGTCATCGGCATTTTCCGTGAAGCTGGAGAAAAAGTCGGAGCCTATACTCTGAAAGACTTTGATGAAAGTCTCGGAGTTAATGACCGTGTTGCCCTTGCGACAGCTGAAGGCATCATGCGTCGCCGTATTAACCAAGCCCATATGGTCAATGGAGTTAGTTTTGTGAATCCTGAAGCTACTTACATTGACATCGATGTTGAAATTGCTCCAGAAGTTCAAATTGAAGCGAATGTAACCCTCAAAGGTTCTAGTAAGATTGGTTCAGAGACCGTTTTGACAAATGGAACATATATTGTTGATAGTACTATCGGATCAGGGGCAGTGATTACTAATTCGATGATTGAGGAAAGTAGTGTTGCTGATGGTGTTACAGTTGGACCATATGCTCATATCCGTCCAGGCTCAAGCCTTGCGAAAGATGTGCATATCGGGAACTTTGTTGAAGTCAAAGGTTCAAGCATCGGTGAAAATACAAAAGCTGGTCATTTGACTTATATTGGTAACTGTGAAGTTGGTAGTGATGTCAACTTTGGTGCTGGAACGATCACTGTAAATTACGATGGTCAACACAAGTTTAAAACAACTATTGGCAACAATGTTTTTGTTGGATCAAATTCAACCATCATTGCCCCAGTAGAACTTGGAGATAACTCTCTTGTTGGGGCAGGTTCAACCATTACTAAGGATGTTCCAGCTGATGCCATTGCTATTGGACGAGGTCGTCAAGTCAATAAGGATGAATATGCAACTCGCCTCCCTCATCATCCTAACAATAAATAGGAGCTAACGATGGAATTTGAAGAAAAGACGCTTAGTCGTAAAGAAATCTATAAAGGACCAATCTTCCAATTGGTTCAAGACCAGGTTGAACTACCTTCTGGAAAAGGTAGAGCGCAACGTGATTTGATTTTCCACAATGGAGCAGTTTGTGTCCTTGCAGTTACTCCAGAAAATAAGATTGTTTTTGTTAAACAATATCGCAAGGCGATTGAAAAAGTCTCTTATGAAATTCCTGCAGGTAAACTGGAAATTGGGGAGAATGCAGATCCAGAAGCTGCAGCACTTCGTGAATTAGAAGAAGAAGCAGCCTATACTGGTAAATTAAGCCTTCTCTATGATTTTTACTCTGCGATTGGATTTTGTAACGAGCGCTTAAAACTTTACTTGGCAAGTGATTTGACAAAAGTTGAAAATCCTCGTCCTCAGGATGAAGATGAGACTTTAGAGTTACTTGAGGTCAGTCTGGACCAAGCTAAAGAACTGATCCAGTCAGGTGATATTTGTGATGCCAAGACTATCATGGCTATTCAGTACTGGGAATTACAAAAAAATAGTGGAGGAGCCCATGGGTAAACCTTTATTAACAGATGAAATGATCGAACGTGCTAATCGAGGAGAGGACATCTCAGGTCCTCCCTTGCTAGATGATGAGGAAACTAAGATTTTACCGACTTCAGCTCAGAATTTTGGCTATTCACGAACCAAAGATCATGGTTTTAGCCAAGATACACTGACCATCGAAGTTGAACCTTCTATTCACAAAAGTCGTCGGATTGAAAATACTAAGAGAAATGTCTTTAATTCTAAATTAAACAAGATTCTTTTTGCAGTTATTTTTCTCTTGATTTTGTTAATTTTAGCAATGAGATTTATTTAAGGGGTCTATCATGAAAATTGGAATTATTGCAGCTATGCCAGAAGAGCTAGTTTACTTGATTCAACACTTGGACGAAGCCAGTGAAGAAAAGGTTCTGGGAAATAGCTATCATACTGGTAAGATTGGTTCTATTGAGCTTGTACTTGTAGAGAGTGGTATTGGTAAAGTCATGTCTGCGATGAGTGTCGCTATCTTAGCGGATCACTTTCAAGTCGATGCAGTGATTAATACTGGTTCTGCTGGTGCAGTGGCAAGTGGAATCGCAGTAGGGGATGTAGTGATTGCAGACAAACTTACCTACCACGATGTTGATGTGACTGCTTTTGGTTATGAATACGGTCAAATGGCTCAACAGCCTCTCTATTTTGAATCAGACAAAAAGTTTATCAGCTTGATTCAAGAGAGTTTGTCTAAACTGGACCAAACTTGGCATTTAGGTTTGATTGCGACAGGAGACAGTTTTGTTGCTGGAGAAGATAAAATCAAGGCCATTAAAGAGCATTTCCCTCAAGTTCTTGCTGTAGAGATGGAAGGGGCAGCCATTGCTCAAGCAGCTCAGGCTTTGAACCTTCCTTTCTTAGTCGTTCGTGCCATGAGTGACAATGCCAACCATGAAGCATCCGTTTCCTTTGATGAATTTATCGTAGAAGCAGGGCGTCGTTCTGCCCAAGCCCTAATGACGCTTTTGCAGTCTATAAAGGATTAATAGAAAAATTACTAAGAACACTCATCCAGTGTTCTTTTCTTGTCTAATCTTCTAAAGTAATCAGAAGGCTCCTAAGAAAAGTTATTTTCAAACTTTTTTGATATAATAGAAACATTGACTTGAAGAATAAGGAAGAGAGAATGAACGATTTATTAAAGGGAATGAATGACCGTCAAGCCGAGGCCGTTCAAACCACAGAAGGACCTTTGCTGATCATGGCGGGGGCGGGATCTGGTAAGACTCGTGTTTTAACCCACCGTATTGCCTACTTAATTGATGAAAAGATGGTCAACCCATGGAATATCTTGGCCATTACCTTTACCAATAAAGCGGCGCGTGAAATGAAGGAGCGTGCTTATGGACTCAATCCAGCTACTCAGGATTGTTTGATTGCGACCTTCCACTCTATGTGCGTGCGTATCCTACGTCGCGATGCGGACCACATTGGCTATAATCGCAATTTCACGATTGTGGATCCAGGGGAGCAGCGGACTCTCATGAAACGCATCCTCAAACAGTTAAACTTGGATCCTAAAAAATGGAATGAACGGACTGTTTTGGGAACCATTTCCAATGCTAAGAATGATCTGATTGACGATGTTGCTTATGCTGCCCAGGCAGGAGATATGTACACTCAAATTGTAGCTAAGTGTTATACGGCCTATCAGAAAGAACTTCGTCAGTCAGAGTCGGTGGACTTTGATGACTTAATCATGTTGACCTTGCGTCTCTTTGATCAAAATCCCGATGTTTTGACTTATTACCAACAGAAGTTCCAGTACATTCATGTTGATGAGTATCAAGATACTAACCATGCTCAGTATCAACTCGTTAAACTCTTGGCTTCTCGTTTCCAAAATATCTGCGTAGTTGGGGATGCTGACCAGTCTATCTACGGTTGGCGTGGTGCTGATATGCAGAATATCTTGGATTTTGAGAAGGATTATCCTAAGGCAAAAGTTGTTTTGTTGGAGGAAAATTACCGTTCGACCAAGACCATTCTCCAAGCAGCTAATGATGTCATCAAAAACAATAAAAATCGCCGTCCTAAGAATCTCTGGACTCAAAATGCGGATGGGGAACAGATTGTCTACTATCGTGCTAATGATGAACAAGACGAGGCTGTCTTTGTTGCTAAAACCATCGATGAACTTGGTCGAAGCCAAAACTTCCTTCACAAGGACTTTGCAGTTCTTTACCGTACCAATGCCCAGTCTCGTACCATTGAAGAAGCTCTGCTCAAGTCCAATATTCCTTATACTATGGTCGGTGGAACTAAGTTCTATAGCCGTAAGGAAATCCGTGACGTTATTGCATATCTGAATCTCATTGCCAATTTGAGTGATAATATCAGTTTTGAGCGGATTATTAATGAACCTAAACGTGGCATTGGACCAGGAACAGTAGAGAAAATCCGTGACTTTGCCAACCTACAAAATATGTCGATGCTTGATGCTTCAGCTAACATCATGTTATCAGGGATTAAAGGTAAGGCAGCCCAGTCAATCTGGGATTTTGCCAATATGATTCTTGATTTGCGGGATCAACTGGATCAATTAACCATTACTGAGTTAGTGGAAGCAGTCTTGGAAAAGACAGGCTACGTAGATATTCTCAATGCGCAGGCGACTTTGGAAAGCAAGGCTCGTGTTGAAAATATCGAAGAGTTCCTTTCTGTTACCAAGAATTTCGATGATAATCCAGATAATCAAGAAGAGGAAACTGGCTTGGATAAGCTCAGTCGCTTCTTGAACGATTTGGCCTTGATTGCAGATACGGATACAGGTAGTCAAGAGACATCAGAAGTAACCTTAATGACGCTCCATGCGGCAAAGGGATTAGAGTTTCCAGTTGTCTTCTTAATTGGAATGGAAGAAAATGTCTTTCCACTTAGTCGTGCTGCAGAAGACATGGATGAACTAGAAGAGGAACGCCGTCTAGCCTATGTCGGTATCACGCGCGCAGAAAAAATCCTTTATCTAACCAATGCTAACTCACGCTTGCTGTTTGGTCGAACGAACTATAATCGCCCAACACGCTTTATCAATGAGATTAGTTCAGATTTGTTAACTTATCAAGGTTTGGCGCGTCCTGCTAATAGTAGCTTCAAAGCATCCTATAGTAGTGGAGGTGTTGCCTTTGGTCAAGGCATGAGCCTAGCTCAAGCTCTACAAGATCGTAAACGCAACGCAGCACCAAGATCAATTGAATCAAAAGGACTACCTTTTGGACAGTTTTCAGCTGGTTCTACATCGGCTTCTAGTGAGACAACCTGGTCTATTGGTGATATTGCCCTTCATAAAAAATGGGGTGAAGGAACTGTGCTGGAAGTTTCAGGCAGTGGATCTACTCAGGAATTGAAAATCAATTTCCCAGAAGTCGGCCTCAAAAAACTCCTAGCCAGTGTAGCACCGATTGAGAAGAAGTAAGTTTTCTAAACGAATAAGATTCCCTCTTGCAATAGCAAGGGGGAATTTTTTTGATGCTCTTATCACAAGATTGTGATAGTTTACAAGTTTTTAACAAATAGCTTTTTAAACTTCACTATCTAAAAAATAGTGTATAATTGAAAATGTTTTTGAAAGGAGAAGAAAATGAGTGAAAAACAAATGAAAACATTAGGTTGGATTGCAACCTTTATGTCTGTTATGATGTATATCTCATATATTCCTCAAATTATGAATAACCTTGCGGGTCAAAAAGGAAACTTTATCCAACCAGCAGTAGCTGCAATTAACTGCAGTCTTTGGGTATATTACGGACTCTTTAAAAAAGAACGTGATATTCCTTTGGCAGCAGCCAATGCACCAGGTATTGTTTTTGGAATTATTACCGCATTGACAGCTTTATTCTAAAACATAAAGTAAACTCTTCTTCGTATCTAGTTATGAGGGAGAGTTTTTCTTTATCCTAAATTCCTAAAAAAACATGATATAATACTATTAGAAAGGTTGGTGTTTATGGCTAGAATACTTATCATTGAAGATAATAATGAGATTCAAGAAATTTTGAAAACTCTTCTTTCTAAGGAACACGAGGTGATTCAAGCTTTTTCTGGTACTGAAGGAATGATTCGATTTGAACAAGGTGGCATTGATCTAATCTTGCTAGATATTATGCTTCCGGGAAAAAATGGCGATCAAGTTTTAAAAGCCGTTAGAAAAGATAGCTCAGTTCCTGTCATCATGCTAACTGCCCTAAGCGATAAAAAGCTCATCAGTCAATATCTCTTAGATGGTGCTAATGATTATATTGTGAAGCCTTTTGATTTGGATGAAGTTTTTGCGAGAGTTACGGTACAATTACGTCAAAATAGTGACAAGCAAGCAGCTGAAATCGAAAATGCTGACAAGTTGATTCAACAGTTAAAAAATATTCAATTTGATGCAGATAGTTTTGAAATCAAAAATAGCCAGGAAACTATTCGCCTAGCTAAGAAAGAATGTTTGATACTCCAAACCTTACTGGGACATCCTAAGAAAATTTTTACGAAAGAAGAACTCTATGAATTGGTCTGGGAGGATACTTATTTACCAGGCGATAATACTCTCAACACTCATTTAAGTAATCTCCGTAAAAAATTAGGCCAACTGGATCCAGAGCAAGAGTATATTGAAACTATCTGGGGAGTTGGTGTTCGGTTAAAAGGAGATGAGCGATGATTTATATTTTACTATCTTTGATAGTGCTGGTCATTATCCTATTGACGATATGGTTGATTCGCTATCATCTAGCACTCGTTAACTTGAGCCAACAGATTGAAGATAAGATTCTGACTGGAAGTATGAAGAGAATCGGAGTGTCAACTTTCTCCAAGGATTTTTTACATCTTTACCAGCAAATCAATCATCTCTTTCAAGAAGTTGAGCAGTCACGCTTGATTATGAAACGTGAAAAGCAGACTTTAGACATGGCTATTAGCAATATTGCACATGATATTCGAACGCCCTTAACGATTGCATCGGGTTATACTCAGCAATTGCTTAAAACAGAAAATCCTGAGTCTGAGAGTTTGAAAAAAATTTCCCATCATCTCAATCAAGTTTCAAAACGTTTAGAGGCTCTTTTGGACTATCGTCGGTTAATGGAAGGAGCAGTTAAACCTAACTTATCTGAGTTAGAAGTCTCGACATTTATGACGCAAAAATTGCTGACCTATTATGATTCTTTTCAAACGGCAAAGATTGACCTTGATTTGCAAGTAGAACCTGGTTTGTATTTACTGACAGATTCGGATTTATTAGACCGTATGTTGCAAAATCTCATTGGCAATGTTTTAAAACATGGTAAGGATGAAGCGAGATTTTCTTTGAAGGAAGTGGACAATCACATTTGTTTGGAAATTTCAAATCTGGTCAAACAACCCATTCGCAAAATTGAAAATCTCAGTCAGCGATTTTACTCTGAAAATCTCTCAGATACAGAAGAATCCTCTGGTTTAGGTCTTTATATTACTGAAGAACTATCCCATCTCCTTGGAGCAGAACTACAACTAAGTACAGACGGTGCCTGGTTTACAGTTAAGATACTCTTTTAAAACAAGGAACCTCCTCTTTTTGAACAGAGGAGGTCATTTTTATAAGCTTTTCTTTTTGAAAACAGCAAGTCCACTAATGGTAAAGAATAGAATAACAGTTACTGTAACGATAATGGTGTATAGAACAGCCTGACTATAGGCAGTCATGGCATAGGCAACATTTAAGGATAAATAGCGTAAAATTTCGATATCTGGAAAGATAAGCATCGGCGTTGAAAGCAAGATAGAACTGATTAAATACCCGATAAAAACAGCCAGATAAGAATGCGTCACATAGAGAATGAAAGAAATAATGGAAAGCCAAGCAAGAAGGCAGAGAAATTGAAGACCAATCGTTAGAAGGAGATTGCCAATAAATCCTTCTGGCATCGTTCCTACCCCGTTTAGGATAGTTGCTGGTACGAAAGCAATAACTAGGCTAATAAGAATTTGCATTAGAGCGATACTGGCTAATACAACAGATTTGGCTAGGAAGAATTCTGTACGAGAAACCCCCACTGTCAAACTGTTTTTATAGAGTTTTCCGATAAGGTCAACTCCCAGAACGAGGCAAGCAAGGATAATACAGAGAAAAACGAGGTTTGAACCTTGACTAGATGCGTTAATCAGGGCTTGCACACCATTCCAACCTTGGGTTGGAATTTCTGATTCTGGGGGCGTTGTATCAACTGACATTAGATGTCCTGTAGCCCCAATAGTAGCTCCCATTAACATGAGTGCAAAGAGAACAATCTCTGTAATCCAAAAACCTTTGGAACGGAAAAGACGGTAAAAGTCTGCTTGAATTGTATGAATCATGATCTTCCTCCTATTTTACTAATTGTGTGAAGAATTCTTCAAGATTTTGACGAGCATAGTAAATCTCATCAACAGCGACATCTGCTAGAGTAAGTTCTTTGAGAATTCGTTTGACATCTTGTTCATGACTAAAAATATGAATCTCATTATCTGAATTAACAACTTTAAATTCAAGACGCACTTTGTCTTTTAAGATTTGACTAGCTTTTTCTTTTTCTATTGTTTTTAGGACGATATAGTCTTCATTGAGTGTCTCAAATTCGGTCTTACTGATTTCTCGAATGATTTTTCCTTGGTCCAGAATTCCAAAGCGATTGGCAACAAGATAAAGTTCTGACAAGATATGACTAGAGATGAGAATGGTCATTCCTTTCTCTTGATTCAGACGTTGAATCATTTGACGAAACTCTTTGATACCGATTGGGTCGAGACCATTGATGGGTTCATCAAGGATGAGAAAGTCTGGTTTTGATAGGAGAGCAATAGCAATGCCTAGACGTTGTTTCATCCCAAGAGAGAAATCTCGAAAAACTTTTCTACCTGTATCTGTTAACCCTACATACTTTAACGTTTCCTGAATGACTTGATCAGAATTTGGGATATGTCGAATAGTACAATAATATTTAAGATTTTGATAGGCCGTTAAATGATTATGAGCTACTGGAGATTCAATGACTGAACCTACTCGAGATAGGGCTTTTGTGCATTCCTTATAACTTTGACTGGAAAAGAGGGAAATAGTTCCATGGTCAGCAGATAATAATTGGGTAATGATTTTAATCAGAGTTGTTTTACCAGCACCATTTTTTCCGATAAGTCCATAGATATCTCCTTCTTTTACTGAGAGATTAAGATCTTGTAGAATAGGTTGTTTGCCAAATTGTTTGGACAAGCCATGGATTTCGAGGACTGTTTTCATAGTTTTCTCCTTTAACCTTTAATACTCAATGAAAATCAAAGAGCAAACTAGGAAGCGAGCCGCAGGCTGTACTTGAGTACGGCAAGGCGAAGCTGACGTGGTTTGAATTTGATTTTCGAAGAGTATAAGATGTTTTATTTTTATAACTCTAGTATAAAGCATAGATATCAAAGAATCGTCAAGCATTTCTAAAGTGTTTCTAAAGTTTTTAAATTTAAAAAAAATAAAAGCCCAGTTGGCTAGAAATGCTAGTTGACTGGGCTCATTTTCTACAAAATATATTTCTCAATGGCGCGTGCAACACCATCTTCTTCATTGCTAGCAGTTACGGCATCCGCGAGAGATTTGACATAGTCGCTAGCATTTCCCATGGCAATCCCAAGCCCTGCAAATTCTAACATCTCAATGTCGTTATTGGCATCACCCATTGCCATGATTTCAGAAGGTTTGATATCTAAAATCTCAGCCAAACGAGAAAGAGCAGAAGCTTTGGTTGTGCCAAGTGGCATGGCTTCGTAGATCACTGGTTGTGAACGAACTCCGCTAAATCTCTGACAAAGTTCATCAGCAAATCGTTGTTCAAAATCATCTGTTTGTTCTTTTGTACCTAAGAACATACCCTGGAACATGCGATATTTACCACTGGTAGCTTCCTCTAGTGAAATTTCAGTCAGGTCAGAAAAGACGAGTGTCGCATCGTATTTTACGATAGGATTTGGTTCGCCTCCGAGAACGAAGTAGTGTTCCTCGTCAAAGAGAGTCAATTGAACATCACTTTTTTCTGCAAGTTCATTCAGGTATTCAATGTCTGATTTGCTAAGTTCTCTCCAGTCAACAAGGTCCCAGTCACTAGTTTGGTGGGTAGAACAACCATTGTTGACGATGACGTATTCATTCTGCAAATCTAGTCCTAGTTTCTTATAGTAGGGAAGAACTCCAAAGAGAGGACGACCAGTACAAAGAACCAGTTTAACTCCTTTGTCGATAGCCTTATGAATGGCATCAATATGAGCCTGAGGGATTTCCTTGGCTTCGTTGAGTAGAGTTCCATCCATATCAAGAGCAAGTAATTTAATCATAGTATTTCCTTTTCGCGTATTTTGTCTATATTATAGCATATTTTGGATGAAATAAGGATTACTATGTCAATTTAGGACGTTTCAATTACAATTCATGATTTGAAGAAGCTTTTTGGCAAATATATGCTATACTAAACTTGCAATATACTGATAATGGATAAAAAAGCAGAGGACTTGGCATGAAAAAAAGAGTAGTACAGATTTTACTAGCCTTATTGGTAATCATTTATAGGAAGACATGGTTTTGGTGGATTTTTAATCACTTTACAGCTAGATTTGTAGATGCTAGTCGAGAATTTTTTCAAATTCTTGCTTTTTTAGAGTTTATCGTTATTCTTCTAGCTATGCTATATTTACTAGTATTCGAAGGTAGAAAAATGCTTGAGTTGAAGTGGAAATGGAGATATCTAGTTTATTTGCTTCTTGCTTATGGTGTCAATTATCTTTTAGATATTGCATTGTCCTTTTTAACCCCAGCAACGTCCAATCAAATCGCTTTAAATGAATTGACTGAGATGACAGGGCGACAAGAGTTACCTTATCTTTTACTTATTGTTTGTCTGCTAGGACCAATTACAGAAGAATTGGTATATCGAGGAGTTCTGATGAATACATTTTTGAAAGATTCACCTTGGTATGGAGATGTTTTACTATCAGCCTGTATCTTTGGCTATGTGCATGTCAGTTCAGGTTTAACACCACTCGCCTTTTTCACCTATGCAAGTGGAGGAACGATTTTAGCATTGCTCTACCGAAAAACTCACTCTCTCTATTATCCCATTTTACTCCATATCATGATTAACATTACAGCATTTTGGGAATTATGGGTAAATCTATTTTCAGGAAGCTAGTGCTTATCAATCAATGCCGGAAATTTTCGGTATTTTACTTTTTATCAGTAGTTTAAGAACTCTCTATTTATAGGATTAGCAGTCAAAAAATGGTATAATGAAAGGTAATGAAAAAACAGACGAGGCAGAGATGAAACTACTTTATACCGATATTCGGACTTCTTTGACAGAAATCCTAACCAAGGAGGCTCAAGGACTTGTTGCCCAAGGTAAACGAGTCTTTTATATCGCCCCGAACTCTCTTTCTTTTGAAAAGGAACGTGCCGTGCTGGAGTGCTTGAGTCAGCAGGCTTCTTTTGCGATCACAGTCACGCGCTTTGCTCAAATGGCTCGTTATCTGGTTTTAAACGATATACCCGCGAAGTCAAGTCTCGATGATATTGGTCTTGGTATGGCTTTTTATAAGTGTCTATCAGAGATAGAGGCTAAGGATTTGCGTGTTTATGGGGCTATTAAGCAAGATCCGCAATTCATCCAGCAATTGATTGAGATTTACCATGAAATGACAACTGCTAAGATGAGTTTTTTGGATTTAGAAAGTCTATCTGACGCTGATAAACGTTCTGATTTACTCTTGATTTTTGAAAAAGTAACAGCTTATCTGAATCAAGGTCAAGTTTCGCAAGGAAGTCAATTATCGTATCTGATTGATGCTATTGAAGAGAATAAAGTAAGTAGTGATTTTAGCCAGATTGCCCTAGTCATTGATGGTTTTACCCGATTTTCTGCAGAAGAAGAACACCTAGTGGATCTACTTTATCGTAAGGGTGTTGAAATTGTTATCGGGGCTTATGCGACTAAAAAAGCTTATACAAGTCCGTTTACTGAAGGGAACCTCTACCAAGCTAGTGTTGAGTTTCTACGCCATTTAGCTTTTAAATATCAGACCAAGGTAGAAAATGCATGTCAAGAACACGGAAATCTTGATGCCTTTGCTAAAGCCTCAAAACTACTCGAAAGTGCTTATGATTATTCTGAAATTAGCTTAGAAGTGGATGATAAGGATAGAGAAGATTTGCAAATTTGGTCCTGTCTAACCCAAAAAGATGAACTAGAGTTAGTTGCTCGTAGTATTCGCCAGAAATTGCACCAAGAGCCAGAACTTAGCTATAAGAATTTTCGTATCCTACTAGGAGATGTAGAGTCCTATAGTCTTTCCTTGCAGACAATCTTTAATCAATATCAGATTCCTTTTTATTTGGGCAAGAGTGAGTCTATGGCTCATCATCCTCTAACTCAATTCGTAGAATCCATCGGGCGTTTGAAACGATACAATTTCCGTCAAGAAGATTTGATTAATCTCTTACGCACTGGCTTGTATACTGACCTTAACCAAGAGGAAATTGATAGCTTTGAACAATATCTTCGTTATCTAGGTATTGATGGTCTTTCTAGTTTTAAACAAGAATTCACAAAAAATCATCATGGGAAATTTGATTTAGAAAAATTAAATAAGCTTCGTGTTCGTGTTCTAAATCCACTAGAAAGTTTATTATCTAGTCGTAAGCAAAAAGCTGAGAATCTTCTTTCAAAATGGAACAACTTTTTGAAAGATGCTCATTTGACCAAGCAGTTACAAACCTTATCTGCAACGATGGAAGCAGCAGAGCAAGAAAGACAAGAGGAGGTCTGGAAAGCATTTTGCCACATAATGGAGCAATTTGCTACCGTGTTTGAAGGTTCTCAGGTCACTTTGGATGATTTCTTGGCTCTTCTTCATTCAGGCATGAGCTTGTCCAATTATCGTACAATCCCAGCAACAGTAGATACTGTCTTAGTGCAGAATTATGATTTGATTGCACCCTTGACATCTGATTACATCTATGCACTTGGCTTAACTCAAGATCACTTGCCCAAAATTGCTCAAAATACCAGTTTGTTGAGCGATGAAGAAAGAGAATCCTTGAATCAAATGACTCAAGAAGGTTCTCAATTACTGATTGCAAGTCAAGAAAACCTCAAGAAGAATCGCTATACTATGCTTTCGTTGGTCAACTCTGCTAGGAAGCAATTAGTCTTATCAGCACCAAGTTTACTCAATGAAAATGAGAGTAAAGAGTCAGTTTATCTGAAAGAATTACAAGACTTTGGTTTTACCAAGATTGAAAAGAGAATTGACCGAAAAAACCTAACAAAGGATGATATCGGTTCTTATCACAGTCTTTTGTCTAGTCTGGTTGCCTATCATCAGCAAGGTGAGATGGAAACAAGTGAGCAAGACTTAACCTTTGTCAAAGTTTTAGCCCGTGTTATGGGTAAAAAGTTGGAGGGTAAAGGTCTGGATAATCCAGTTCTGCCTACAAGTCCACGAAGTAAGACTTTAGCAGCAGATACTTTAGATGCCTTGTATCCTCAAGGTCAGGATTTCTATCTATCAACTTCTGGATTAACAGAGTTTTATCGTAATGAATACAGCTATTACCTTCGATATGTCTTAGGCTTACAGGAAGAATTGCGTCTACGACCTGATGCACGAAGTCATGGAAATTTCTTGCATCGTATTTTTGAACGAGCTATGAAACTTCCTGTTGATACACCTTTTGATCGTCGTTTAGAACAAGCAATCTCTGAAACCAGTCAAGAGCGAGAATTTCAAGCCATTTATCAAGAAAGTTTGGAAGCCCAATTAATCAAGGAAGTTCTTTTGGATGTTGCTCGTGCAACTGGACACATTCTGCGTCACAATTCTGAAATTGAAACCATTCAGGAAGAGGCAGTATTTGGTGGTAAGGAACAAGCTTTTGTTCAGTTAGATAATGGCAGAAATGTCTATGTCCGTGGTAAAGTTGACCGTATAGATCGCTTAAAGACAAGTGAAGCTATTGGTGTTGTCGATTACAAATCTTCTCTAACTCAGTTTAAGTTTCCTCTCTTCTATAACGGCCTTAATTCACAATTACCAACCTATCTAGCTGCTCTTAAGAAAGAAGGAAATACCGATTTCTTTGGTGCTATGTATTTAGAGATGGCTGAGCCAGTTCAGTCCTTACAAACTGTTAAAACTCTTTCAAAGGCTTTAGCAGAAACGACTAAGAGTATGAAATATCAAGGGTTATTTCTCGAAAAAGAGATAAAAAACCTAGGAGAGTTTTACAATAAAAATAAGACTTATCAGTTGTCTGATGAGGAATTCCAGTTACTGCTGGACTATAACGCCCTTATTTATAAGAAAGCAGCAGAGAAGATTTTATCTGGTGAATTTGCGATCAATCCCTATACAGAAAACGGTAGAAGCATTGCACCTTATGTTCAACAATATCAAGCTATTACAGGTTTTGAAGCCAATTACCATCTGGGTCAGGCTAGATTATTAGATAAGGTCGCAAAGAGCAATGATAAGGAAACATGGTTTAATAAAATAAGAGAGGAGTTGGAGCGATGAAATTTTTATCCCAAGAAGAGATTGCAGCCTTGCAAGTAGCAGAAGCTCAGTCTAACAAGAAACCAAAGAAAACAGCTGAACAAATTCAAGCTATTTATAGCTCTGGTCAAAATATTTTGGTTTCAGCTTCAGCTGGTTCGGGAAAAACTTTTGTCATGGCTGAACGAATTCTTGATCAACTAGCGCGTGGTGTAGAAATTCGCCAACTCTTTATCTCAACCTTTACGGTAAAGGCAGCAACCGAGTTAAAAGAACGCTTGGAGAAGAAAATCAGCCAACAAATCCAAGAGACTCAAGATTTGGAGCTAAAAAAACATCTTGGAAGACAATTAGCTGATTTACCAAACGCTGCCATTGGAACTATGGACTCTTTTACTCAGAAGTTCCTGGCTAAACATGGTTATCTGATTGACCTCGCCCCAAATTTTCGGATTCTTGAGAATGAAAGTGAGCAACTTATCTTAAAAAACGAAGTGTTTCGTCAAGTTTTTGAAAGTCACTACCAAGGTAAAGAACAAGTCAAGTTTAGTCAGCTGGTCAAGAACTTTGCAGGTAAAAGCAAGGATGCACGTGGATTTCGTAAACAGGTCTACATGATTTATGACTTTTTGCAATCTACCAGCAATCCTCAGGCTTGGCTAGAAAATTCCTTTCTAAAAGGCTTTGAAAAGGCTGATTTTACAGTTGCTAAAGAAATCCTTGCAGAGGATATAAAAGAAAGACTTTGGGATTTAGAAAGCTTTTTCCGTTATCATCTGGATAATGATGCCAAGGAATTCGGTAAGGCGACTTACTTAGAGTCTGTTCAACAAGTACTTGATGAAATCGGAGCTTTAACCAATGAATCAACTTTTAATCAATATCAAGATGTTTTAGACCGAGTTGTTAGTATCTCTAAGGATAAGGGAGGTCGTGCTCTTACAAATGCTAGTCGTAAGGCCGAACTGCAAGACTTGAAAGAAACTTACAACCAAGAGAGAAAAGCAAAAATTGAAAAGTTGATTGCACTCAATGATCAAATAACTTTACTAAAATTCCAAGAAGATTATCATCAAGATTCCTGGGACTTGGCAAAGACTTTCCAAGTATTCATGAGGGATTTTGTTGATGCCTATCGACAACGAAAACGCGAAGAGAATGCCTTCGAATTTGCTGATATTAGCCACTATACCATTGAGATATTAGAAAACTTCCCTCATGTTCGACAAGAATATCAGGAACGCTTCCACGAAGTTATGGTCGATGAATATCAGGATACCAACCACATCCAGGAGAGAATGCTGGAACTCCTCTCAAACGGCCATAATCGTTTTATGGTAGGAGATATTAAGCAGTCTATTTATCGTTTTAGACAGGCCGACCCACAGATCTTCAACGAAAAATTTCATAGATTTGCTCAGGAAAGTGAAGAAGGTCAATTAATTCTACTTAAAGAAAATTTCCGTAGTAGTTCAGAGGTTCTAGATGCTACGAATGATGTCTTTAAACATCTCATGGACGAGGAAGTAGGAGAGATATCTTATGACGGTATGCATCAACTTGTTTTTGGAAATACTGATATTCAAATAAATCCTGAAAACAAGGCAGAAGTTCTCTTATATGATAAGGATGATAGCGATTCTGATGATGAGGAACTTGCAACCAACAAATTAACTGGTGAAATGCGCATGGTGCTTAAGGAGATACTGCATCTCCACAATGATAAAGGTGTCCCTTTCAAGGATATTGCACTCTTAACTGCCAGCAGAAGTCGCAATGATCAGGTTCTACTAGCATTGTCAGAATATGGTATTCCAGTCAAGACAGATGGCGCACAATCAAACTATTTGCAATCCCTAGAAGTGCAGGTTATGTTGGATACTCTTCGTGTTATCCACAACCCTCTTCAAGACTTTGCTTTAGTAGCTTTAATGAAGTCTCCGATGTTTGGCTTTGATGAGGATGAATTAGCTCGTCTAGCTCTCCAAAAATCCGAGGATAAGGTTCAAGAAAACTTTTATGAGAAACTAGTCAATGCTCAGAAGAAAATTGGTCTTCAAAAGGATTTAATCAAAGCTGAATTACAAAAGAAACTAAGCTTTTTCATGGAAACCGTCCAGGCTTGGCGCTTGTATTCTAAAACGCACTCACTTTATGATCTCATTTGGAAAATCTATAGCGACCGCTTTTACTATGACTATGTTGGTGCTTTGCCAAATGGTCAAGCTAGACAGGCAAATCTCTATGCCCTTGCTTTAAGAGCAGATCAGTTTGAAAAGAGTAATTTCAAGGGATTATCTCGCTTTATTGGAATGATTGACCAAGTCTTGGAAGCCCAGCATGATCTTGCCAATGTCGCTGTGGCACCACCTAAGGATGCTGTAGAACTTATGAGTATTCATAAAAGTAAGGGCCTTGAGTTTCCTTATGTCTTTATCCTTAACATTGATCAGCAATTCAACAAGCAAGATTCCATGTCTGAGGTCATCTTAAGTCGAAGAAATGGCCTTGGTCTCAAGTATGTTGCTAGAGTTGCTACAGATGCCAAAGAGGAATACGTTCCATCTACGATTAAATTATCTATCCCTAGCTTGACCTATACGCAAAACGAAGAAGAACTTCAGTTAGCGAGTTATTCTGAACTCATGCGTTTGCTTTATGTGGCTATGACGCGAGCTGAGAAAAAATTATATTTAGTTGGAAAAGGATCTCGTGAAAAATTAAAAGCAAAAGAATATCCGACAAATGGAAAAGGTCTTTTGACTCGAGAAACTAGACTAGATGCTAGTAATTTCCAAGATTGGATTTGGGCCATTTATCAAGCATTTTCTAAGGAGGATTTACACTTCACTGTGCGCTTTGAGGGTGAAGAATCTTTAACCAAAGAAGCTATCGGAGAATTGGAAAATAAAAGCCAGCTCCAAGACCAATCCCAAGCAGACAATCGACAGTCAGAAACCATCAAAGATGCGTTGGAAATGCTAAAAGAAGTGGAAGTCTATAACCAAATCCACCGTGCAGCAATCAATCTTCCAAGTGTACAAACCCCTAGTCAGCTTAAAAAATTCTATGAACCTGTCATGGATATGGAAGGTGTAGTAGTAGCTGGTCAAAGTCAACTAAAAGAAAGCACTGTTCAATTCAACCTTCCTGATTTCTCTAAAACTAAGAAAGTTACTGGTGCTGAAATTGGTAGTGCTACCCATGAACTCATGCAGAGAATTAATCTAGCTAAGAAACCCACTTTAGAGACTTTAACAGAGGCCTTGGAGCAAGTTCAAGTAAGCTCGGATGTCAAATCCAAAATCAATCTAGGAAAAATTTTATCCTTCTTTGATACAGCTCTCGGTCAAGAGATTCTTGCAAATCAAGATAAACTCTATCGAGAACAACCTTTCTCAATGTTAAAAAGAGACGAAAAAAGTCAAGAAAACTTTGTTGTCCGTGGAATCTTAGATGGTTATCTCCTCTACGATGATAAGATTGCTCTCTTTGACTACAAGACAGACCGTTATGAGCATGCTAGTCAGCTTATTGAACGTTATCGTGGTCAATTAGACCTCTATGCAGAGGCTCTATCTCGTTCATATCAGATAGAAACCGTTGAAAAATATTTGATTCTACTTGGTAAAGACCAAGTAGAAGTCGTTAAACTTTAAAAAGAAAGGAGACATCATGTCCATTCCTGTTAGAAAAAACTTATATGATGCAGTTTTAGAGGCCTCTAAAGCCGATACTTGGGAACAAGCTACCAAAGAATGGAGTGAAGTTTCCTTGATTTTTAATGGAATCGGTCGAAGCAATTGTGTCTGCGGTAATGCTATTAAGTATGCTTATGAACTTTTTAACGGAGTTACTGGCAAACGACTTTTTCCCATTGGGAGTGACTGTGTGCGTCATTTCCAAAGAATTAGCCTAGATCAACAGCTAGAAGAGGAAGAAAAACTTCTCAGAAAGCTTGAAAATCTAACCAGAAAGGCCCAGAAAAAAGAAGCCATTCGAGTTAATAAAACAGATTTTGATGAGCGACTAATCAACTGGCTATGGGAAAAGGGAGCTTTTAAGTCAAATCGAGGTAATCAATTTTCACCAGAAAAGGATTATCAACTCTTTTTGGAAGTTTTTCAAGGTGGAAGTTGGAGTAAGGCAGAGCCTTTGAAGAAAGCTCGTATGGAGGAAGTCCTTGAAAAATTTATCAAACCCTTTCTACTTGGAAAATCTGACGATCAGCTCTATCTTGTTAAACTAGGAAAAGAAAAAATTGACTATGAGCAGGAACTTCGCATCAAAGCTGAAAAGGAGCGAAAGAAGCGGGACAAGATTGCTAAACAATATGCGGATAACCTGGTTCTAGCAATGGGACCAGCTGAACGTGCCTATCAGGATTACTTTGGATTGAGCGAAACACTGACACTAGAGGAGCGCAAGTGGGAAAAAATTCTCTTTGGTAAAAATCGTGCAGAACGTTCTATCAAATCAAAACAGTACCAAAGAGAACTTGAAAAGGATCAACGTATTGCTAGTCAAGACCCTCTTGAAAGAAAACAAAAGCAAGTCTGGTTGCTTAACTCGTATTTTAAGGATATACCCGAAGAAAAAGCTCGCTTTTCCCGACTTCTAATCATGTATCGAAAAACTGGAGAAATTCCATTTTCAACTGACTATCTCTCTAACACTTTGTTTGACTTTTTCTACAAAATGAAGGCTTTTGAATTTGAAATAGCACCTGATCAGGTACGTGATTTTCTAAAGGAATGTTTAGATGCGGAGAATCTATCGTCCGCACAAAAATCTTGGATAGAAGGCATTTTAACCAACTGCATCAAACCTTTTTTAGAAAGAATGTTAGTATAGCAGTAGTTTTCGTCCTGCATGGAGAGACTTATTATTGTTAAAATTATGTCTCTAAATCATTTTACATAATTTTATTTATGTATAAAACAAAAATGTTTGTATCAACATTAAAAATTAGAAAGAAACTATGTCAAAAGAAATCGATATCGAATATTATCACCAACTAGCCTTGCAAAAACAAAAAGAGCATCGTAAGTTTTTAGGAAATCTAAAGAAGAAAGCTCCTAAAAATTTAGATAAAATTGCGCTTGAAATCCATCAAGAAGTTTTTAATGAAATTGATTGTACAGCCTGCGCTAACTGCTGCAAGAGTCTTGGTCCAGACTTCAAAGAAGCAGATATCACACGTATTGCCAAGTATTTTAAAATGAAATTGCCAGCCTTTGAAGCTGAGTTTTTGCAGGTAGACGAGGATGGAGATAAGGTTTTCAAATCTATGCCCTGTCCATTTTTAGGAGGGGATAATCTCTGTTCCATCTACGATGTCCGTCCCAAAGCCTGTCGTGAATTTCCACATACTGACCGTAAGAAGATTTACCAAATAAATAATCTAACTATTAAAAATACTCTAACCTGCCCCGCAGCCTATCTCTTTGTTGAAAGATTAAGAGAGAAAATAGAATAGAGGAGTATTAATTCGGTTTTTTTCTATACTTTAAGATTCAATATTGAATTATCTTTCTCTTTTTCTAAAAAAACATGTAATATTTCTTGATTTATTAACCAATCGTTTGCAAATTAAGCATCTACATTGTATAATATATGTGAAAATATTATCAATCTATCGGATTTTGCTTATGCATTATCCCCTTTCATATAAGGAGAAAAAGTGTATGAAAAAACTCACTAAATTTGGCATTATCACAATGTCTGTTTTTGCTCTAAATTTGGTTTCACAGTCAGTAGTTCAAGCTGATGAAAAATTAAGTGAAGTAGCAAACACTTCTGTGACATTAGGTACTACTAGTTCATCAGAGTCTGAAAACTCTTCTATAAGAGGTGACAAGTTGGTTGAGATATCAAACTCTAGCGATAGTTCAACAAAAGTAGAAGTAACAACTACTGAAAATTCAACTAGGCCTGTAGAAACTACAGAAGCATCTTCTCAGCATACTACCGAGACAGATACTTCTAAGCATAATAATATTATCGATGAGGGTGGTTACGTCAATGTTGAAGGACTTCCAGCACATTTTACTGAAGATGGTAAAAGTGTGGTCTACAATTACACTGTGGCCTTTAAGGGAATGCACTCAAGTGATCGCGGCCAAACAGTCCGTGATATTCGTATTCGTATTCCTAAAATTGCAGGTTCGAAGGCCGATTTCACTTTGATTGGAACACGTGATGCTAATGAAAATCCAGTATCTGTTAATGTTCCAATGAAAGAAATTACTAGAGATGAGATTATTGCAGATCCTAATCCTGAATCTAATTTAAACTCAAATTCATCAGTTATTCCAACTGCGGAAGAACTAGCAACTGGAAAGAAACCATCTATTGTTAATATGGAAGATGATGACTTAGGTGATGGAACTGTTAACGTATATGCTGTCAGTTCTAAAACACTTAGATCAATAGCTTTTCATATGTCAGTAACTGTACCTTTGGAAGAAGCTAAGAAGATTAAGTACTTACCAATTGATGTTAGATTTCAATGGAAATGTAGCCAAGAAGGTGGAATCAGCTCTTATGAAGAAGGTTGTCAACATTTAGAAGAATATTCTCTTTATCAACCGTATTATGCAAATAGTAAAGGAGAAGTGACTTATGGTGCTCTAGGTAATCCAAGTTTAGTTGATGACTCTTATGTGCAAAATAATCATTTAATTAAGTCGGTTGCAAATTCAAATACTTACATCACACCAAATAATGGTGATTGGACAACTATTCCACACGATACCAATATTAATCCTGAAACTTTCTTTAATTATGTTAAAATTTTTACTTTGAAATACAATCCTGATGTCAAATACTACGCTTCAGAATTTGAAGATATGGCTGACCAAGATGTTTCTACGCTTCATTATGGAGATGTAGTAGTAGATTATGTTATCAAGGGAACAAATCAATCTATTAAGGAAACATATAAAGACACACCATTGACTTCTATTTATGGATCTGATGGAAAGCTTATGACCTATAATACTGCTGAAAATACAGAAGAGCGTCCGTCTTCTATCACTGTAGATGGTCAAAAATACAATCTAGTTGGAATTTCTTCAACTTCTGCCCCAGAAACAGGTGAGCTAAAAGAAGGGACAACTCATGTTATCTATGAGTATGAGAAAGAACCAGCTCCAAAACCAGATCCAGAGCCAGCTCCAAAACCAAAATCAAATCCAGAGCCAGCTCCAAAACCAAATCCAGAACCAGCTCCAAAACCAAATCCAGAACCAGCTCCAAAACCTATTCAACAAGAAAAAGTTCAATCTTTGGAGCAAAAATCAGCTCGTGAAAAAGCTCAGTTACCAAATACAGGAACTTCTGAGTCACCATCAGCTATGAATCTTCTTGCTATTATAGCTGGAATCTTTGGTATTTCACTTTTCAAAAAAAGTAAAAAATCAGAGAGCTAAGTAGATAGTTTTATAAAAAGCCATCCAAATTGGATGGCTTTTTAGTGTAGCCTGTAGCCAACTATTTTTCTATAGTAAATCTCCATACAAAATAGGCTTTAATTTTTTAGATTTTTGTATATTTATTTTTATCTGAAAATTCAAACTAAATTTCTTATTAAGTGATAAGTCCTTTTTTAAAGCTTAAAGTTTTTTAAACTTTTTCTTAAAGAAAACTGATATAAGGTATTTTTAAGCGATATTCTGTATAGTTATACCATCATCAAAGAAAGAGGTATCGATATGAACTACATAGTCATTCCAGCTTATCAACCAGATAATAAACTTATCAAACTCATCGAAAAAATTCACGAAAAGAGTGATTTTCATATCTTAGTTATAGACGACGGCAGTTCATCAGAGTGCCAAAAAATCTTTGATAAAGCAAAACAATTTGCTACTGTCATTCGTCACCAAGTGAACCAAGGTAAAGGGCAGGCTCTAAAAACAGCCTTTACTTATATCCAAGAACAAAACATTTATGGTACGGTTGTCACAGCAGATGCGGATGGACAGCACAAGGTATGGGATATTTTTCGCACGGCTAATAAAGCTTCCGAAAATCCAAACAAGCTAATCTTGGGTGTACGTGCCTTTTCTGGAAAAGTTCCCCTTCGTAGCCGTTTTGGTAACAGCTTAACCAAAGCTCTCTTTAAGCTTCAAACAGGAGTAGGAGTAACAGATACGCAGACAGGTCTTCGTGCTTTTACGACAAACTTGATTCCTTTTATGTTAAAAATAGAAGGCCAACGTTATGAATATGAAATGAATATGTTGCTCGAAGCAACGAAAGAATACGAGATTCTAGAAGTGCCGATTGAAACTGTCTATATCAACGATAATGAGGCTTCACACTTCCGTCCAATCCAAGACGGGCTCATGATTTATAAAAATATCTTTAAATTTGCCTTATCATCTCTCAGTAGCTTTGTTGTAGACTATGTCGTTTACGCCCTAGCAATCTTGATTTTGCCGACAGTTCCGACGAGTCTACGAATCTTTCTAGCAAACGGAGTAGCTCGTGTGACTAGCTCTATTTTCAACTATTCTACAAATAAGAAACTAGTCTTTAAAAATGACGATAGCCTTGTGAAAACAGGGATGGGATACTTTGGTCTAGCAGTCGGACTCTTTATCTTAGACACGCTACTGATTCGTCTTTTCTTTACAGTCTTTGGTATCAACCTTCTGATTGCTAAAGTTATCGTCGGCATCCTTCTCTTCGCTGTTTCTTGGACAGTGCAGAAGAAATTCATCTTTAAGGAAAGGACATCAACTGTATTATGAAATTTTTAAAGAAACGTTATGCTTACGCCTCAGTTCTCGGCTTAGTCTTGACAGGATCCTTTAGTTATTCCATGCTAAAAACTTTTGTCCTTGCTGAGACTATCTCAACAGTCGCTACAACGAGCACAAGTTCTAATGCTACAGCAGCAAGTCAAGCTGCCAAGACAGCTAGCGTCACAGATTCCAGTTATAAAGATGACAATATTTCCATTAATTTGATTGAAACGACAGTCAATAACACGCAAGTCTACGTTGCAGATGTTACTATGAATTCATCAGATTATCTAAAAACAGCCTTTGCACAAAATGCCTATGGGACAAATGTAACTGCAAAAACCTCTGTAACCGCAGCTGACAACAATGCCATTTTAGCGGTAAATGGGGACTACTATGGTGCTAACTCTACAGGCTATGTTATCCGTAATGGTGTTGTTTATCGTGATACTATTCGTGAAGATTCTAGCAATGGTGACTTAGCTATTTATAAAGATGGTTCTTTCAAGATTATTTACGAAGACCAGATTTCAGCTGAGCAACTAGTCAATGATGGTGTCGTCAATCTCTTGGCTTTTGGACCAGCCTTGGTTGAAAATGGAGAAATTTCAGTAGGAACAAACCAAGAAGTAGGACAGGCCATGGCATCAAATCCTCGTACAGCTATTGGTATTATCGATGAAAACCACTATATTATTGTAGTTTCAGACGGACGTACATCAGAAAGTGAAGGACTCTCTCTTTATCAGCTAGCTGAGGTCATGAAATCTTATGGTGCAAAGACTGCCTATAACCTTGATGGCGGTGGATCATCTACACTTTATTTCAACGGTCAGGTTATCAATAAACCAACGACTGGTGGAAACAAAATTTCAGAAAGGGCGGTGAGTGACATTGTCTACATCGGTTACTAATCTTGGCAAAAAACGATTTAAAAAAACGGTCATTTCTTATACACTAATTACCATTTTCTTCTTTGCATTTTCTAGAATTTACGAAGCTTTTAGTTTTGGAGAAACTTCTGTTCATATGCACTATTTATTTGCAGTACCTCTTATTGGAGGAATTCTACTAGCAATCTTTCTCAAGGTTCTCCCTCATTTTTCTCGTATTAGTCTAAACCTATGGAATTCGGCAGTAGCGATTATTACAGCGGGTACACTTTTCCGCGGGATTGTCAATCTTTCAGGGCGTTCTACAACCTTGGATGCACCTTACTGGTATGTTGGGATCGGTGTTGCAATACTAGCAATCGTCACTATTTTCATCAATCCAAACCTTTGGAAGAATTCTGCTAAAGCAACTAAAACAAATCGCAAAGAAGTCTATAGTCAGGTATAATTTTATAAAAAAGTAGTCGTTCAGATGGTGTTCGACTACTTTTTATTGACTTTTATTTCTAAAATATTTTAAAAATATTACAAGTTCTTTTCTTCTGAAAGTTACTGCTTTTATATTTAACGGAATATTGTATAATATAGTGGATAATTACTGTTTTTTACACAATATATAGAAACATCAAATACAAAATCTAGGTATTTGTAAGGAGAAAAGAATGAAAAAAATATTGCTGGCAAGTACAGTTGCCCTCTCTATGGCAGGTTTTGCAAAAACGACCGTCTATGCCGAGGATTCTCAAGCTACCAATAATGTTCAATCATCAGAAAAGATTGCTACCAATACAGTAAGCAATGAGAAGAAAAATCAAAGCGAAGCTGAAAAAGCAACTTCTCAAACTCCAGAGACCAAAGAACAACCTTCAAAAGAAACAGTAGTAGAAGTAGTTAACAAAGAAGGTTGGCAAAAAGAAAATAACCAATGGCGTTATTATGAGGATAATCAACCAGTTTCAAATTGGAAAAAAATAGCTGGAGTCTGGTACTATTTTAATCAAGATGGCATTATGCTTAGTAATACTATTTTTAATGATTACCTATTGAATAATAGCGGTGCTTTGGCAGAATCTTCTTGGGTAAAAATTGACAACCAATGGTATTATGCCACTGAGGACGGGAAAGTTACTCGTAATAATTGGAAAAAGATAGCGGGTGTTTGGTATCGATTCGATGAAAATGGTATCATGATCAGCAATGCAGTTTACGATGATTATCTGTTCAAAGCAAGTGGTGTCTTAGCTGAAAATAGCTGGGTAAAAATTGGTGATAAATGGTACTACGGTAATCAAGAAGGAAAAATCAATCGTGACAAGTGGGCAAAGATTGATGGCCTATGGTATCGATTTGATGAATCTGGTGCCATGCTAAGTGCTACTATTTATAAAGACTATCTCCTCAAGACTAGTGGAGCTATGGCAGAAAATGCCTGGGCAAAACTCGAAGATAAGTGGTATTATGCTACAGCATCAGGAAAAATTATTCGCGACAAGTGGGAGAAAATCAGCGGTTCATGGTACTATTTTAATAAAGACGGTGTCATGTTAAGTAGCCAATGGAAAGAGAAATACTATCTAAAAGATAGTGGGGCCATGGCCAAAAGTGAATGGATTTTCGATGAAAAATTCAAGAGCTGGTTCTATCTCAAATCAGACGGTACCTATGCTGAAAATCAATGGGTAGGTTCTTACTATCTCAAATCTTTTGGTTATATGGCTAAAAATGAATGGATTTTCGATAAGGACTACAATGCTTGGTATTATCTAAAAGAAGACGGAGCTTATGTAACTGGTAACTTTACCATTAACGGGAAAGACTATACGTTCCAAAGCAATGGAAAATGGATTTCTGATACAGCAGCATACTATAAAGTAAAACCAATTACAGCAAATGTATATAGCGCTTCTGGTGAGAAACTCAGCTATATTTCGCAAGGAAGTATTGTAGCGATTGATGGTGCAGAAGCCAAAGACGGTCGACTTCCAGTAAAAATTTCAGGCCTTTCAGGATATATGAACAAGAGTGATCTAGTAGCGGTCAGCTCTGATAGTGACTTTATTCCTCACTATGCCACTGATGGTAACTATCTCTACCACGAATTGTCACCATACGCAAGTATCCGTGTAGCACCTCATAGTTCATCAATGGCGATTGGCAAAAAATACTATTCAGCTGATGGTATCAATTTTGAAAACTTTACAGTTGAAAATCCTTTCTTATTTAGAGATTTAAGAAAACCAACCAATTATACAGCTGAAGAATTAGATAAAGTCTATTCTCTTATGAATATCAAAGGAAGTCGTCTGGCAGGTAAGGGAGCAATCTTTAAAGAAGCTGAAGAACGCTATCAGATCAACGCTCTCTATCTAATCGCCCATAGTGCTATAGAAAGTTCATGGGGACGTAGCCAAATTGCTAAGGATAAAAACAACTTCTTTGGTATCGCTGCTTATGATACAACACCATATGATTCAGCTAAAAGATTTGACGATGTTGATAAGGGGATCTTGGGTGCAGCCAAGTGGATCCGCGAAAATTACATCGATAATGGCAGAACATACCTTGGAAATAAATCATCAGGTATGAATGTTCTTTATGCTTCAGATCCATACTGGGGAGAAAAAATTGCAAGCATCATGATGTCAATTAACAGCAAGCTAGGTGAAAAAGATTAAAAATCATTAAAATCGATAACAACTGCAAAGTGGTTATCGATTTTGCTTATCAAGAGAAACTTGAGAAATGAACTTTATGAAGCAGAATTTTGAACATATACATACAAGAGGGATAAATTTAAATCACATAGGGAGCAACGCATACGCTTATGATTATTTAGTAATTCCAGACATACTTGATAATCTCAAAGCCAATAATCAAATTATACTAGGTGGGGATGTTTTTTGCTACAAGAATGGCCAATTGAAACATACTTGTGATCATTGGTATTACGAGAAACAAGATCCAACCATTGATAGCAGTAAATCCATTATTCAAACAGAAAAATATATCAGCAACTATGTTAAAGATCATGGTGAACACTATTATTTTTCAATTGTTTTAGACAATGAGGAATTTAATTTGTGACTGATTGACTTAGAAAACATTTTACAATCGGCATTGAATCAAGCGTCAAATATGAGAAATCATGTTATAATAAAAGATAGTGATTTATTTTTAGAAAAAGGATATCTATTTAATTTTTAAATATGAAAAAATAGATACAAATCCAATAAAAGAAAGGAATTTTACAGAATGGCAACTATTCAATGGTTTCCTGGACATATGTCCAAGGCGCGTCGTCAGGTCCAGGAAAATTTAAAATTTGTTGATTTTGTGACAGTTTTAGTAGATGCACGTTTGCCCTTGTCTAGCCAAAATCCAATGCTGACTAAAATCATTGGGGACAAACCAAGGCTATTGATTCTAAACAAGGCAGACCTAGCGGACCCAGTATTAACAAAAGAATGGCGTCAGCACTTTGAATCACAAGGCATTCAGACACTTGCTATCAACTCTAAAGAGCAAATTACAGTTAAAGTCGTGACCGATGCTGCTAAGAAACTTATGGCAGATAAGATTGCTCGTCAAAGAGAACGTGGTATTCAAATTGAAACCTTGCGCACCATGATAATCGGAATTCCAAACGCTGGTAAATCGACTCTGATGAACCGTTTGGCTGGTAAGAAAATTGCTGTAGTTGGTAACAAGCCTGGTGTGACAAAAGGTCAACAATGGCTCAAAACAAATAAGGATCTTGAAATCTTGGATACTCCAGGGATTCTTTGGCCAAAATTCGAAGATGAAACGGTCGCTCTTAAACTTGCCCTTACTGGAGCAATCAAGGATCAGTTGCTTCCAATGGATGAAGTGACTATTTTCGGTCTCAACTACTTTAAAACACATTATCCCGATAAGCTTCAAGAACGTTTTAAACAAATGAATCTGGATGATGAAGCTCCTGAAATTATTATGGATATGACTCGTATACTTGGTTTCCGTGATGATTATGATCGTTTTTACAATCTCTTTGTTAAAGAAGTTCGTGATGGAAAACTTGGTAATTACACATTAGATACATTGGAAGAATTCAATGGCAACGATTAAAGAAATAAAAGAAGCATTAGCAAAGATAACTGATCTTGAAAGTCCCTTGTTCAAGGAATTTGAAAAAGATTCTCGTTCAGGTGTCCAAAAAGAAATTCAAAAGCGGAAAAAAGCCCTTCAAGCTGACATTGATGAAAATCTCCGCTTAGAAGCTATGCTTAGCTATGAAAAAGAGCTTTACGAGAATGGAATAAGCTTCATTGCTGGAGTTGATGAAGTTGGTCGCGGTCCCTTAGCTGGCCCTGTTGTTGCTGCAGCAGTCATTCTGCCAAAAAATTGTAAAATTAAAGGCTTGAATGACAGTAAAAAGATTCCAAAGAAAAAACATGAAGAGATCTTTCAAGCCGTTAAGGACAATGCTTTAGCGATTGCTATTGGGATTATGGACAATCAAGTCATTGACCAAGTCAATATTTATGAAGCAACTAAACTAGCCATGAAAGAAGCTATTTATCAGCTTGAGCCTCAACCAGAGCACCTTTTGATTGATGCTATGAAGTTGGATTTGCCGATTTCTCAGACATCCATCATAAAAGGGGATGCCAACTCCTTATCTATTGCAGCAGCATCTATCATTGCTAAGGTTACAAGAGATAAGATCATGGCTAACTATGACGAAGAATTTCCAGGCTATGATTTTGCTCAAAATGCTGGCTATGGAACTGCTAAGCATCTAGAAGGAATTGAAAAGCATGGTGTCACACCTATTCATCGCACCAGTTTTGAACCGATTAAAACGATCGTTTCAGAAACTAGTAAAAGATAATTAAAGGAGAGAATTATGGAGGAACAGAAGGAAATACTTAGTTCCAAGAAAGAATTTGCCTTCGCGTCCAGTACGATCTTAGCTCAAGTAGGGCGAGGTATTATTGTTGGATTAGTCGTAGGACTTATTGTAGGATCATTTCGATTTTTGATCGAAAAAGGCTTTCATATCGTTCAAGGATTTTATCAAGACCAAGAGAATCTGATACGGAATCTATTGATTATTTTATTGTTTTATATGCTAATTTGCTTAGTTAGTGCAAAATTAACACGCTCAGAAAAAGATATTAAAGGATCAGGTATTCCTCAAGTTGAAGCGGAGTTAAAAGGTCTCATGTCTCTCAATTGGTGGAGTATCCTCTGGAAGAAATACATTCTAGGTATCTTGGCCATTGCGAGTGGGCTCATGCTCGGTCGTGAAGGTCCCAGTATTCAGCTAGGTGCCGCTGGAGGGAAAGGAATTGCTAAATGGCTCAAGTCTAGCCCTGTTGAGGAGCGTTCCTTGATTGCTAGCGGAGCTGCTGCTGGACTTGCTGCAGCCTTTAATGCACCGATTGCAGGACTCCTATTTGTAGTAGAAGAAGTCTACCATCATTTTTCACGATTTTTCTGGGTTTCTACCTTGGCTGCTAGTCTAGTAGCAAACTTTGTTTCCCTTCTCATCTTTGGCTTAACACCTGTACTTGATATGCCGGACAATATCCCTCTCATGAACTTGAGCCAATATTGGATTTATCTGGTGATGGGAATTTTTCTAGGACTCTCAGGTTTTCTCTATGAAAAAGCCGTTCTGAATGTCGGAAAAGTATATGATTGGATTGGGAAAAAGGTTCACATTGACAAAGCTTATCATCCAATTTTTGCTTTTATCCTGATTATTCCTGTGGGAATATTCCTACCTCAAATACTTGGTGGGGGCAATCAGGTTGTCTTATCCTTAACAGAACAAGATCATAGTTTCCAAATTCTCTTAGTTTACTTCATCATTCGTTTTATCTGGAGTATGATTAGTTACGGAAGTGGACTACCAGGTGGTATTTTCTTACCTATTTTAGCTTTAGGTTCTTTACTTGGTGCCCTAGTAGGCGTTATTTGTGTCAATCTTGGACTTATTAGTCAGCAGCAATTTCCTATTTTTGTAATTCTTGGAATGAGTGGCTACTTTGGGGCTATCTCAAAAGCACCTTTGACAGCTATGATTCTTGTAACTGAAATGGTTGGTGACATCCGAAATCTCATGCCTTTAGGGATGGTGACCCTACTTGCCTACATCGTCATGGATTTGCTAAAAGGAGCGCCTGTCTATGAAGCCATGTTGGAGAAAATGCTACCTGAATCAGCAACTGATGATGGAGAAGTTACACTGATAGAAATCCCGGTTTCAGACAAAATAGCTGGTAAACAAGTACACGAACTCAATTTACCTCATAATGTCCTCATCACAACCCAAGTACATAATGGTAAAAGTAAGACAGTTAATGGTTCTACAAGAATGTATCTAGGTGATATGATTCATCTCGTGATTCCAAGAAGTGAAATTGGAAAAGTAAAAGATTTGCTTTTATAAGTAGTATTAATTTACATAATTTATGTTATGTTGTGTCAGATAATGATTTAAGAAAAAGATTTTTCAGATTTATTTGATCGACAGATTCTTATAGATGAAAACAATATAAAAACAAAAACTCGGTCTCTAAATGATGAGATCGAGTTTTTATAATATATTCGAATAGACTGAAGAAGATTAGAAATTTTAAAACTATAAGTTCAATGAAGCAATGAATTACCAAATTTTAAGCGATTTTTCCAAAATTAAAAGTTTATGTACAATTGACTTAACGTGAGTTAAACTATTGATACAACTGAATTAGAAGCATAAAGTACATTCTTTAAGGAGTGTACTTTATTTTTATTTTGTACATTATTTTGAAGTGTTATTTTGTATATTTTCTAGTTCATAACATCATCTGATTTAAGGAATTGATTTGTACATTTTTACTTTAATAGATGCAGAAGAAGTAGTGGTTCAATTGTACATTTTTTGCTACTCATTTAAGGTTTTATTGATAGTAAGATATAGATTTTTACTCGTGGTGCTAGTTAATCTCAAAGTATCTCAGATTATAAGTCAGTACAATTTGCTCCATTCTCAACTGCAATCCTGTTAAGCCTCTAGCTAGTGTTTGTTCGACATCAAAAAAAGCACAAAGTTCTGAAAATCGGGTTTCAATAGTCCGTCTCATAGCCATTAGTTTCCAATGATTATGTTGTTTAGCTCTTGCCATATTTTGACGTAAAGGCGTCCAAAGATGGTAACCTTTCTGTTTCAACTGTTCTCTGAGTTCATAGCTAAGATAAGCTAAATCAGCTAAAACATAGGGTTGAGAACAATTTTCTAGTAAGTCATCAACTGCCCTAATATAATGTACTGAGGCAGGAGTTACAACATAATTCAGAATATAGCCTGATAGGGTGACCAGCATATGTACTTTGAATCCATAGACCCAAAGGTGCTTAGAGGAATTGTAACCAATGTCGGCTAGTTCATTAAAAACATGTGCTCTATGGTTACGGACTGGTTGACAAAGTGATAAGGGGAAACTATCTAAGATGACAATGTTATTGGGAGAAATTTGAGTATTTATGGCTTGCCGAATAATTTGGACTAACCAAATCAACTGCCTTGACCGTCGATTAAACCGACTTCTTTCAAGGAGACACCCACAAGGATTCTTGTTTAGAAGCACCGAATCAATCAAGAAGGAGCATCCTGAGGTTCCGGCATTTGAAGAATATGATGAGCTGCTTGCAGAAATTAAAAAATCCCTATAATAAGGCATGAGATGACCTTCAAAGTCAGACTTTTATCCCAGTGTTTTTCGCTGGGATTTTTTAATTGCTATAATACCTTGTGCAAAATAGTCGTATATATTAAAATCAGAGTCACGTTACCTACTATTAGGCCGAAAGTCGCAAGTATTGTCTTTGATGTACCTGGCTTAAAATCTGCGCTAATTGAATATGGCCAAAAGCATATCATTGGGAAAACGGCTATTAACACGCATAGATAGGTAGGAAAGTTTGTCCAAAGAAAGCGTGCCGTCTCTAACCAGTGCCCCCATGAAGGTATCATTATTTTGCTTATAGTGAAAAGTATGCATATAAGGTGGACCATCAGAAGATAAATAGCATACTTTGTCTTGCTCAGTACTTTTTTCTTTTTCATTTTATCTAACTATCCTTGCTAATTATTCTCTCGTTCACCTGCAATATGAACTTTAAAACTAAAATTAACTAAATTATTATTCGAATCAATGTCCAAATTCATAAAGTATTGATTCCAAAAGAATTCATTGTTACCTGTTCCCCACTGCACACCGTAATGTCCCAAATATTCACCTCTCGGATTGCTTGGAGTCAGCCATATTTTTTTACCAAATACTTCCTTAAACTTATTTTCATCAAGCTTCTCTAGCAAATCTATACCATCTATATTATATGAAATTCCATATTTTTTAGCAGCAGCTGTGCATTCAGAATCGAAGCAAACCTGCGTAACTACACAGTCCTTCAGTTCCTCATACCTCTTTTTATGCCCGTAAACACCTATGCAGCCAACTACTACATTCTTCTTTACAAGAAGATAAGTCGATCGTGTGACTGCAGAGTCATATGACTTAAATCCGCTTGGCACTGTTACACCGGAACCTTGGTATTTAGTATAGCTTCCCGATGTCAAAAGCTCATCATACTCGGAGTAGTCCTGTTTACTATTTGATACATATATATCATACCCCTTATCCATCAAATCCGACACCTTCGTCTCAGATAACTTTATCTCCGTATTACTAATCATCAAAGCTGGCGCCTTGTCAGGTAAACCTATCAGTATGTATGCGAACATCAAAAATACAAATACCATAAGTACTGCAACAATGTATATCCATGATTTTCCCGTTCTCTTACGCGCATTGAAGTAGGCCATAATCGATGACGTTACAATCGCAGAACCAATTGGAGCTGCACCGTGTCTAAACTTGCTCATTATAAATAAAGCAACCGCAAGACTGATTAGGATCATCGAGATATAAAAGATGTTCTCTTTCAAACTCAGCTTGCCGGTTCTGGTTTGCTCATTCGCAGGCGCATCGTACACAGGTACACCATTCACATCGTTTCTCTTCAAATATGAGCGCAAGCCAAGAACTATGCCTATGAATAATAGTGCTAAGAAAACCAGCAACCCAATAAAAACTAATCTTTCCATCTAAAACCTTTTCTTTGAATAAGTTCTTATCTTTCAAATACATCCACAGTATAACACAAATTTAAATTGTTTTCTATGAAGCAATTATTCATAATGTATACAAGCTTTTCAGATTTATTTTTTCTTTACACCTCTTTATTCAAGTAAAAGAAAGAATGGCATACAAAAAACGAAATAAAAGGGCATGTTCCATTTGCAAAGGCTACAGAAGAAAGCAAGAACACTTTGTACAGTTTAAAAAGATATAGATAAATAAAAACACTTTAAATAAAAAGTGTTTATTTCTATATAAAATGTACATTTGAAAAAATTTTAGTTTTCACTTAAATAAAGTACATTTTACAGATGATGAGCAGCTTTAAAAATTTCCAGTGTTCAATTAAATAAAGTACAAAATTGAATATAATTGGCTTACAATTTTTTTTGGTTATCATATTTTACTAAGACAATCCTATATATCTCCTACGACATCTTTCCGAAAAACTATAATTTTCTTGAAAAATATATCTGGCTATGCTATACTACTAGTATAGAAAGATTTGGAGAAAAACATGAAACGCGAGATCTTATTAGAACGGATTGATAAACTCAAACAAGTTATGCCCTGGTATGTTCTTGAATACTATCAGTCTAAACTGGCCGTTCCTTATAGTTTTACGACCTTGTACGAATACTTAAAGGAATATGATCGATTTTTCACCTGGGTCTTGGAATCTGGTATATCGAACGCTGATACCATGGCAAATATTCCTTTGGATGTTCTGGAGAACATGACCAAGAAAGACATGGAATCTTTTATTCTTTACTTACGTGAACGTCCTCTGCTCAATGCTAATACGACAAAAAACGGGGTTTCCCAAACAACCATTAACCGTACCCTTTCTGCATTATCTAGTCTCTATAAGTATTTGACCGAGGAAGTTGAAAATGAGCAAGGTGAACCTTATTTCTATCGCAATGTTATGAAGAAGGTTGCTACTAAGAAAAAGAAAGAAACCTTGGCGGCCAGAGCTGAAAATATCAAACAAAAGCTCTTTTTAGGGGATGAAACGGAAGGTTTTCTTAACTACATCGACCAGGAGTACCCGCAAACACTCTCAAATCGCGCCTTATCTTCCTTTAATAAGAATAAAGAGCGAGATTTAGCCATTATAGCACTCCTTCTCGCCTCTGGTGTCCGTCTCTCTGAAGCAGTTAACCTAGATCTTCGTGACCTCAATCTTAAGATGATGGTCATTGACGTCACTCGAAAAGGTGGAAAACGAGACTCGGTTAATGTTGCTGCCTTTGCTAAGCCTTATCTTGAGCAATATCTTGCTATCCGAGACAAACGTTACAAGACAGAAAAGACTGATACAGCCCTCTTTCTAACTTTGTATCGAGGTGTTCCAAACCGGATTGATGCTTCAAGTGTTGAAAAAATGGTCGCTAAGTATTCAGAAGACTTCAAAGTCCGCGTGACGCCCCACAAACTACGCCACACTCTTGCAACTCGTCTCTATGATGCGACCAAATCACAGGTTCTGGTCAGTCACCAGCTAGGACATGCTAGCACACAAGTTACCGACTTGTATACCCATATTGTCAATGATGAGCAAAAGAATGCCTTGGATAGTCTGTGAAATACATAATATAAATTATGTAGAATGTTATCGTAAAAAAGAAGCTGGATAAGTAATCAAGTCACCCAGCAGTTCAAATTAGCAAAAGCCTATAACCTTAAAAAATCACAGAACCGTGATTTTTATTTTGACTCACCCCAAAAATGCGGAACTCATTCTCCTTCATATTTTCTTCTGAAATCTTCCGCAATTGTATCCTGAACAAGGCGTTTTATTTGACGAAGATTATTTTCTTCTGAGAATCTCATAATTTTTTCCGTTAGTTCGTCATCAATTGCATAGGTTTCCTTCTTTGATAGAATTAAGCTTATCTACCAAATTATTTGCTTGTTCTTGGATAAATAATCGTTTTTCGTCAAGGTTGGGAATTTGAAAATCACTAAGTAAATCAAACCGAGACCTCAGTGGAGCTGGAATATACTGAATATAATGTTCAGAAGTCATATTTGAAGTAAATATAATAGTATATCCATTAAGATTGTGAGCAACACCATGTCTATCCGTAAATTTACCGTCTTCCAGTAGCTCATAAAAGAAATTAAATACAGCTGGTGTTGCTTTTTCGAATTCATCAATAAGAATAACTCTAGATTTTGATGAATTAATTTTTATAATAAGCTCACCACCCTCATCGCTTCCAACATATCCGAGTGGAGAACCTATTAAACTATTCAACACTCCTTCTGTCGAGTAGTTTCCAAAATTAATTTTGATAAGCTCCTCATCTGGATAGAGCGACTTTGATAAAATCTTAGCAAATTCTGTCTTACCTATTCCAGATTCACCAATTAAAAACACAGAAAAAATCTTTCTAACTCCTATTTTTTCGAGTAGTATAAAGTTTGCATACTTCTGTACAAAATCTTCCTTAAATAAATCATGACCGATTAGCTTGCTGGCAGCCTCCTGTATTTTATTTCTAAATTCAGTATTGCTCCTATCTTTCATGTCATCATCAGGATTAAAATTTCGAACTTCTGGATTAGCAAAATCCTCATTTATTTCTTCATCTTCAAATAGAAGTGGCAACTCTTTTAGTACACTTTCATATTTTAACTTATTTAGCCAAAAAATAAGGGAGATAGGTACTTTACTTAATAAAAAGAAAAGCCGACCTATATACTGGCTATTATAGGCATTTAAATTCATCAAGGCAGATAAATCTATAACTAATCCTTTTACAGTGTCAAATTCCTTGCATATATCCTCTAGTTCACTCAAATTAGAGAAATCGTGAGATAAAATACGAGTGATATCAATCTTTTTACTTTCTGAGAAGCGTTTTTTTAAATCATCTATTCTTGCAATATCATATAAATAAATCACGATTCACTCTCCACATTGATTTTCTGAACGACAGCAATCACATCTATCAAATGGTATGTTCCTTTTAATTTTTCATACTTGAAATCTATTTCGAATTCCGCCCCTGATTCATCGCTCTTTTCAGATAATGAGGATTTTGGGATAATATCTTTTACATTTTTTATCACATTATTCTTCTTGGCTTGCTTACTCATAAACTCTAAAAATCTTGTTGATATGGTGTCCACTTCTGAAAAATCAACCTTGCCTCTATCTATTCCAACTAAGCTAAGTTTTCCAAGTTGAAAATCGCTATGTCTATATCCATTCTCAAAACCTTCAACATCTCCATAAGGGAAACGAACCAAGAATTCTTCACCATCTTGTTGGAAGCTATAATCAATCGTATAGTCAGTCAAAAAAGTAGAAAGTAGATTTGACATATTTAATTCGATTCCCTCGGTGCTAGGATTATCCAACTTGCTAGCCTGTAATACTTGCAATATAAGTGGAATATCTTGTGCGTTTACGGGATTAAGAGTCACACTGTCAAATTTTATTAAATCTCCTTGCTCCAGGTTCTCACCTTGAAAATTTTTAGACATTTCATAGACTTTTCTAAAAATCGTAGATTTAGTACTTTTAACTTCGAAACTCTCATTGATTTTGCTTTCTGCAGTTAATTCGTTGTCATTTTCATATCCTGAGTAAAAACTGTTCTTCATTCCAATTTTAAAAGAGTTTTTACGACTTACTATATTGCTATTTTCTTTCTGAATAGTTGTCTTGATAGTATCATCGATTAGGGTAGCAATCTCATAAGACTTAGCCGAATTCAGATACACTAAGTTGAAATAGTCTATACTTGATTGAGAATTGTCTTCTTCTGTATTAATTTTATTGATAGAATCTATCCGCCAACTCACAGCAATCAATATGGCAATAGCCATTAGTAGTACATTTAAATCGATATTAGCTATGGTAATTAGACAATCCAATACGGGCTGGAGCAGTACATACAATATGGTTACAAATAAAAAATCATCCTTCTTCTCATTTATTAAAAAGTAAAAGGACAACATTGCCACTACAGCAAAAATCATCTTATATCCAGAATACGGCTGTAATATATTAATTTTAAACAAACAACCAAGGATTGTATATGTAACTAATGTATAGGTGGTTACCCTACGATAATTTATGTCTAGGAAAAATTTCTTTACCAACAAACACCTCCAACTTTCTTAATCACTCTTTTGTCTCTCTCTTACAAGAAGAGCATTGATTAGCAGTTTTTATTTTTCTATTATACCATATATCAGAGAGCAGTCCAAGGCAACCAGTCACCCAGCAGCCAAAATAATAAATACCTATAACCCCTTAAATAGCGATTTTGGACGCTATTTTTGTTTTTCTGGATTTTACACTTGACTCTTTAGATATTCAGAGTTATCATCAGACAGACAAAAATAAAAGTAAAGGAGTTGGCAACGGAAAATTTTAGACATAGTCCAGAAAGTCAGAATGAGCAATAGTCTAAACGATCTAAAATCGAAACATGCCAATTAACTACTTTTGGTGAAATTCACGATTATGTTCCTGAAGATATATTTTCGAAATCAATATTTAAAACAAAAATTCCTTTGAATAAAGATGGAGCTTGTAAATTTTTAAATCTCGAACGAGCTGAAGAGTATTTTTGTCGATTGGCTCGGTCTAAAAGCATAGAGTATGAGGAGTTTTGGTTTGAATAGTTAAAAAAAGTGAGTAGATTTGTTCTACTCACTTAATCCCATAGACAAGACTGCTTACCTAAAACCAACTTCTTTTTTCTTTATTCAACAACGGCTTCAGCAATTTCTTCAGCAGTAATTCCTGCGAAATAACGGCCTAAGTTAATGGTTTGAAGGGCTTTAAGAACATCTTCGCGTTCGTACTTAACACCACGAAGGACATCTTCTACTGCTGCAACGTCTTCGATACCGAAGAAGTCACCATAAATCTTGATGTCTTGAATTTTTGATTCAATAACATTCGCAAAGATTTCAACCTTACCACTAGGGAATTTTGTTCCACGACGGACGTTATACTCTGGTGATTTACCATAGTTCCAATCCCAAGTTCCAAACTTAGTATCTTTAATACGATTGATTTCAGCTAATTCCTCATCTGAAAATACATATTCTGTCATTTCAGGGTATTCTTTTTTCATGTATTCCAAAAGTAGGTCACGGAATTCTTCTACGGTGATTTTTTCTGGCAATTCATCTACGATATTGGTTACGCGAGCACGAACTGATTTAACACCTTTAGATTCGAACTTATCTTTAGATACCTTTAGTGCGTTAGCTAGGACTGACAAATCCACGTCAAAGAGAAGACAACCATGGTGCATGATGCGTCCATTGATATAAGCTTGGGCATTTCCACAGAATTTCTTACCGTCGATTTCTAAGTCATTACGGCCTGTAAATTCAGCTTTAACACCAAGTTGAGCAAGTGTATTGATTACTGGAGTAGAAAAGCTCTTGAAGTCAAAGGCCTTATTTTCGTCTTCTTTTGAGATGATTGTATAGTTAAGGTTGTTCAAATCGTGGTAAACAGCTCCACCACCACTGATACGACGTACTACTTCAATTCCGTGTTCACGAACGTAGTCTCGGTTGATTTCTTCGATCGTATTTTGGTGACGTCCTACAATGATAGATGGTTTGTTGATCCAAAGCAGGAATATTTGATCCTCGTCCAAAAGGTGTTTAAAAGCATATTCCTCTAAAGCAATATTAAAGGCAGTGTCATTTGAATGATTGATAATGTATTTCATAGTATTTCCAAAAATCTAGTTTTTAAATTCTGCTCATAGCAATCCAATTTTCTAAAGTGGTAAAAAGAAATGTAACGTATTATCGTTACATTTCTCGGAAAAATTGAGACAAGAGGCTCAATTTTTAGGCATGGAACTCTAATAGAGGTTGCTGCCGTCCGTACTACTTTAAGAAAATTTAGTTGAAAAACTTATTTATTTTTTCTTAGGTGAATGGATTGCCATTCCAAGAACATCCGCAAACGCTTCGTACATTACTTCAGAGTAGGTTGGGTGTCCGTGGATTGTCTTAAGCATTTCCTCTACAGTGATTTCCATTTCAATGATACTTGACGCTTCGTTAATCAATTCAGCTGCTGCTGGACCAATGATATGAACACCAAGGATTTCACCATATTTCTTATCGGCAATAACTTTAACAAAACCTTGAGCTGCATCAGAAGCAATTGCACGACCGTTTGCTGCAAAGTTGAATTTACCGATTTGGACATCGTATTTCTCACGAGCTTGTTCTTCTGTCAAACCAACTGCTGCTACTTCTGGAAGTGTGTAGATAGCTGCAGGAGTTAAGTTCAATTTAGCAACAGCGTGGTTTCCTTTAAGTGCATTTTCAGCTGCTACTTCACCCATACGGAAGGCAGCGTGAGCTAACATTTTAGTACCGTTGATATCACCTGGTGCATAGATACCTGGAACAGAAGTTTCCATGTATTCGTTGACTTTAATACGACCACGTTCTAATTCAAACTCGACTTCACCGATACCTTCAAGGTCTGGAACACGTCCGATTGATAGAAGAGCTTTGTTCGCAATGATATCATCTTCTCCTTCAACCTTGATACGAAGTTTGCCATCTTCTTCAATGATTTCTTGAAGTTTAGTGTCTGTCAAGATTGTCATACCTTTACGTTCAAGGATTAAACGAAGGTTCTTAGATACTTCCGCATCCATAGCTGGAACAATACGATCCATCATTTCGATAACAGTAACTTTTGAACCAAATGTCATGAAGGCTTGTCCAAGTTCGATACCAACAACGCCACCACCAATGATCACAAGGCTTTCTGGTACTTCGTTCATTTCAAGGATGTCATCACTAGTCATCACAAGAGATGATTCCATACCAGGAACGTTGATTTTGCTTACTTTTGAACCACCAGCAAGGATGATTTTCTTAGTTTCAAGCAATTCAGAACCATTGACTAAGACGTTCTTATCCTTAGTAATGGTACCGATACCCTTATGAACATCAACTCCATAGCTACGAAGGAGTCCTGCAACACCACCAACAAGAGTATTAACAACTTTAGATTTAGTTTCTAATAGTTTTTCCATATCAACAGTGAAGTTAGGATTTTCAATCACGATACCACGATTTGCTGCATGACCGATATTCTCGATAATTTCAGCGTTATGGAGGTAAGTCTTAGTTGGAATACATCCGCGGTTCAAGCAAGTACCACCAAGTTCAGATTTCTCAACAAGAGCAACCTTACCACCTAATTGTGCAGCTTTAATTGCAGATACATAACCAGCAGGTCCACCACCGATAACAACGATATCGTAAGCATCATCGCTCTTACCATCATCGTTTGAAGCACTTGCAGCAGGTGCTGGACTAGCTTCAGGTGCTGCTGCGCCAGCTGTTGGGATATTCTCCCCTTCTTCCCCAAGATAACCGATAACTTCAGTAACAGGGACAGTTTCTCCATCACCTTTAAGGATAGCGATCAAGTAACCATCTTCTTCGGCTTCCAATTCCATGCTGACTTTGTCAGTCATGATTTCCAAAAGGATTTCTCCTTCTTTTACAAATTCTCCGACTTTTTTATTCCATTGGACGATTTGTCCTTCTGTCATATCCACGCCGGCTTTTGGCATAATTACTTCTAAGGCCATATCTTACTTCCTTTATCTATATTTCTAATAATAAATACTTTAAACCAACATTGAGATTGGGTTTTCAATCAAAGCTTTCAAGTCTTTCATAAACTTAGCACCAGCCATACCATCTACGACACGGTGGTCAATTGTCAATCCAAGACTCATAATTGGACGAATCACGATTTCACCATTTACTACAACCGGTTTTTCAACTGTTGAGCTAACACCGAGGATGGCTGAGTTCGGTTGGTTGATGATAGGACCAAATGATTGAACACCAAACATTCCCAAGTTACTGATGGTGAAGGTTGAATTTTGCAATTCGCTAGGAGCTAGTTTACCATCCAAAGTACGTCCGATCACATCTTTAAATGCAACTACCAACTCAGACAAGCTCATTTTTTCTGCATTATAGACAACTGGTGTCATCAATCCATTATCCATACCAACTGCCATCGCAAGGTTGACATAATTGTGAGTAATAATTGTCTTACCATCTTCAGTTAATGAAGCGTTGATGTAAGGGTGTTTCATAAGAGTCTTAACAACCGCAAGTGAAAGCAAGTCTGTAACAGTAATTTTCTTACCAGTTGCTTCCATGATTGGATCAAGGACTTTCTTACGAAGGGCCAACATTTGAGACATATCAACATCGTAGTTAAGCGTGAAGGTTGGTGCAGTCAAGTAAGATTCAACCATACGTTGAGCAATAACCTTACGCATCGGTGTCATTGGAATACGCTCGATTTCACCATAAGGAGTTACGTTATCTGGGACTTCTTCCACTTTCTCGATTTGAGAAGGAGACTTAATCGTATCGTTTTCGATATTTTCAGGAAGGAAAGCTAAAACATCCTTCTTCATAATCTTACCACGATGACCAGTTCCTTGGATTTCTTGCCATGCAATGTTATGTTCAAGGGCAATTCGTTTTGCAAGTGGCGAAATGCGAACCACATTAGTGTCTTTAAATGTTTCCACGTCTTCTTTGTGGACACGACCGTTTGCGCCTGAGCCAGAAACATCGTAGAGATTAATTCCTAAATCATCTGCTAATTTTCTAGCCGCAGGAGTCGCTCTTAGCTTATCATCAGCCATGACCTCTCCTATTCTATACTAAGATATCAAGGACGTAGAGGACAAAGAAAAAATAGGAGATTGACGCTGTGTTCGATGAACACGAGGAAATCTATCTTTTTTTCACAGTCCTCCGTCCGGATTCAGTTACAATGATACTAAGGGCGTCAAAAGTCACAGTGAAAATAGGAAACTTGACGAAGAAACTTTAGTTTCTAGGAAAGTTTATCTTTTTCACACAGACTTTAGCCCGAATTCAACTCTACAAGCAACTTGGACACGGAACGTGTCTCAAGTTGCTACGGTTGCCGCTATCGAGCGGCCAACCTAGTAGACTTACTAAGTTTTTTGCCAAATATTATCGATTCGTCAAAAAACTGTCGCAACTATACAATCAACTTGGATACAAAATATATCTCAAGTTACAACTGTTGTAGCTATCAAGCGATCAACCTAGTAGTCTTACTAAGTCACTCATCGAATGATAACGATTCGATTCGTTCCTTGTCGCTTTTTATCAATTTAAAACGAAAGATAAAATACTAATGCATATTACATAATTTATGTTATGTATTATTGTTTGTTGTGAGTTTTACGAATGGCATCTTTGATGCTTTCAACTGTCGGAATCATTGCATTTTCAAGATTTTGTGCGTAAGGCATTGGCACATCTTCTCCTGCGCAACGACGAATAGGTGCATCTAAATAATCAAATGCTTCTGATTCCGAAATGATAGCTGAGATTTCACCAATATAGCCGCTTGTTTTGTGGGCATCATTGACAAGAACTACTTTTCCTGTTTTCTTAATTGAGTTAATGATGATTTCTTTATCAAGTGGAACCAAAGTACGTGGGTCTACTACTTCTACAGAGATTCCTTCTTCAGCCAATTCTTCAGCTGCTTGCATGACACGACGAAGCATTTTACCGTAGGTTACTACTGTTACATCAGTACCTTTGCGTTTGATTTCTCCGACACCAAGTGGGATAGTATAGTCTGGATCAACAGGAACTTCACCTTTTTGGTTAAATTCAGATTTGTATTCAAGAATGATAACAGGGTTGTTATCGCGAATAGAAGACTTGAGAAGTCCCTTCATATCAGCTGGTGTACCTGGAGCTACTACTTTCAATCCTGGGATATGCGTAAACCATGTTTCTAATGATTGTGAGTGTTGTGCTGCAGAACCTACACCATTACCAGCTGCACAGCGGATTGTCATTGGTACTTGACCTTTTCCACCAAACATATAACGAGTTTTTGCTGCTTGGTTAACGATAGCATCCATGGCAATTACAGAAAAGTCCATGAAGGTCATATCAACGATTGGACGAAGACCAGTCATAGCTGCACCAGCAGCTGCACCAGAAATAGCAGCTTCTGAAATAGGACAGTCACGTACACGTTCTGGTCCAAATTCTTCAAGCATACCTACAGATGTACCAAAGTCTCCACCAAAGACACCTACATCTTCACCCATCAAGAGTACATTTTTATCGCGACGCATTTCCTCAGACATTGCAAGGATAATGGTATCGCGGAAAGACATTAATTTAGTTTCCATATTTTCTCTACTTCTCCTTAGTCTGCGTAAATATCTTCAAATGCTGATTCTAGTGGAGGGAATGGACTTTCTTCTGCAAATTTAACAGATGCCTCCACTGCTTCCTTAACTTGTGCTTGAATTTCTTCAAGTTCCTCTGCACTAGCAATCTTGTTCTCAACAAGGTACTTGCGAAGATTTTCGATTGGGTCTTTTTGTTTCCACTCTTCTACTTCTTCACGTGTACGATATTTACCTGGGTCTGAAGATGAGTGACCAAGCCAACGGTAGGTTACACTCTCAATCAAGACAGGACCTTTACCAGAGCGAACATGATCGACTGCCTTTTTAAATCCTTCGTAGACATCGATTACATTGTTACCATCTTCGATAAACATACCAGGAATACCGTAAGCTGCGCTACGTTCATGGATATGTTGAACATTGGTCATTTTCTTAATATCTGCTGAAATTCCGTAACCATTATTGATACAGTAGAAAATTACTGGGAGATTCCAGATTGACGCCATATTCACCGCTTCGTGGAATACACCTTCGTTTGTTGCACCGTCACCAAAGAAGCAGACAACGATTTTACCAGTGTTTTTCATTTGTTGAGTAAGGGCAGCACCTACTGCGATTCCCATACCACCACCTACAATACCGTTGGCACCAAGGTTACCTGCATCAAGATCGGCGATGTGCATTGATCCACCTTTACCTTTACAAGTTCCGGTATACTTACCTAGGATTTCAGCCATCATGCCATTAAGGTCAATACCTTTAGCGATGGCTTGACCGTGACCACGGTGATTTGAAGTGATCAGATCATCTGCGTTTAGAGCTAACATAGCTCCGACGTTAGCAGCTTCCTCACCAACAGAAAAGTGCGTCATACCGGGCACTTTTCCTTTTTTTACTAATTGAGCAATTTTTAAGTCCATACGACGAATTTCTTCCATCTTACGGAACATCTCAAGCAAAAGATTTTTATCTAAAGTTGACATAATCTTGCCTTTCTAAGTTTAAATTCTTATAGTTCTATTTTACTTTATAGGTTAATTAGTGTCAAAAAATATGCTTGCAATTTTTCACAATATAAAAAAAGAAAAGTCAGTAAAATCAAGACTTTTCTTTATATAAAATACAAATTTCACAAGCTGTTTTTTCATCATTTTTCAACAAATTATTTGAATCTTTGCATAATAACTTGTAAACGCCACTGATAAAGAATTCCACTTACCATTAAACTAATGATAAGAGCAATCCAATAGGAATACGCACCTAAACTAGTCGAATAATCAAGATATAACCCAAGCGGAATCCCAACACCCCAGTATCCGAGAAGACCAAGACAAAAAGGAACAATCGTATCCTTGTAACCTCTTAAAATACCTTGTAAAGGTGCCGCAAAGGTATCAGCTAACTGGAAGAACAAGCTATAGGTCATAAAAGATGCTGTCAGTTGGATAAATTCTGAATCTTGACCATATAGTCTGGCTACATTTTCACGATAGATGTAGAGAAAACTAAGTGTTAAAACTGCAAACACCATAGCTGTTAAACGACCAATATGGATATACTGTTTTGCATCGTCTAACCGTTTAGCTCCTACCTCATAAGAAATCACAATGGCCATGGCAGTTGAAATACTCATAGGAAAAGCATACATCAGATTTGAAAAGTTCATAGCTGACTGATGACTGGCAATAATAAGTGATGAGAATTTCGCCATAATCAAACCAACAACTGAAAAAATGGCTACTTCAGCAAATACCGTCCCACCAATTGGTAGACCAAGATAAATAGCTTCCTTGATTTTTTTGATTTGTAGGGGCATAGGTTTTTGGAGTTGATATTCCTTAAGCTTTTTATGCTTTATTAAGACCAAAGTCGAAATCAGCAACAAGGCCCAGTAAGCGAGGGAAGTTCCCAGACCTGCTCCTGCACCTCCTAACTCAGGAAAACCAAAAACTCCATATATTAGTAAATAGTTAAATCCACTATTTAAAGGAAGTAAAAGAAGCATAAGATACATAGACAACTTTGTTAGTCCTAGCGTATCAAGTAGCGATCGAATAACACTAAAAAGCAAGAGAGGAATAATACCGATGGCTAGAAGCCACAGATAACGTATGGCAACACTGGATACAGCCACTTCCAGCCCCATGAATTGTAAGACAATTGGTGCTAAAAAGAAAACCAAGCCAAAAAGTACGATAGATAAGGCTAAAGCCAAATAAAGAAATTGATAAAAATCCGAAGAAACTTCTTTCTTTTTTCCTTGTCCCAAATGGTGACCAATAATAGGGACCAAGGCCGAGACAATCCCTGTCAGGAAGGTAAAGAAAGGATTCCACAAACTAGTTGCAATTGAAACACCCGCTAGATCCAGTGTATTATATTGGCCTGTCATCGTGGTATCGACAAAAGATGCGGAAAAATTAGCGAATTGATAAATTAGAATAGGAAAGAAAATTTTTAAAAATAAGATGATTTTGTCTTTAATAGTTTTTGTTGTATGCATACCTACTCTTTCTACTCCTTTTCATCCAAGCCAAAAAGCTTTAAGCCGTATTTTCTTAAGCTCAAGGGTGGATTACTAACTTTTGATGTCGTGTGCCAACAATTACATGAGGCGCAATAATAGCTTCTAACCAAGCCACCATTATCATACTCTACAGCATGATCAGCTTTTTCCTTGGTTTCATACTGAATTTTAGCACGGTTAGCTGCTGGACAAAATACTCCATGACAAGCATTGCGTTTTCGATTTCTAAGTTTACGAAAATAATTCATCCTCAAGCTCCTAATCTGCTTGATAAACGATTTGTCCCTTACAGATAGTATATTTAACCTGCCCTTTTAATTGTTCACCAATGAATGGTGAATTAGCTGCTTTAGAAGCAAAATGTGTGTCAACGATTCGGTCAGCTTTATCATCAAAAATCGTAATATCAGCTGGACCATTTTCAGTTAGATAACCTGCTTCAAAATTATAAAGTTTGGCTGGATTGTAGGTCATTTTTTCTAGCAATTGCATTAAACTCAACTCGCCAGCTTCCACCAGATAGGTTAAACCTAGTGACAAAGAAGTTTCCAAACCTGTCATACCTGATGGAGCTTTGGTAATATCCTCAACATTTTTTTCGTCAGCATGGTGAGGCGCGTGGTCAGTAGCAATGACAGAAATGACTCCAGATTTTAAACCTTCAATGACGGCGCGACGGTCTGATTCCAAACGAAGAGGTGGATTCATCTTAGCGTTACTTCCTTTAGTCAAAAGCAGAGCTTCAGTCTTAGAAAAATGCTGGGGTGCTACTTCTGCAGTTACGTTTGCTCCCATATTTTGAGCAAACTCTACAACTTTAACACTTTCTTCCTTAGACAAATGCTGGATATGAACATGAGCCTTGGTTGCATAGGCAATCATGACATCACGAGCAATCATAGCGTACTCCGCAACTCCTGTTGCACCGCAGATATGAAAGTGCTCTTTAGCGATATTTTCGTTAAAACCAAGCGTACCATTTAAACCAGGATCTTCTTCGTGCAAGCTGATAAAGGTGTTGAGTTTTTTTGCCTTTTCCATGGCTTCCTTGACAACTTTACTGCTTTCAAGTGGAATCCCATCATCAGAAAATCCAACTGCGCCAGCATCTAAAAGAGCTTTAAAGTCAGTTAGGTCTTGGCCATTAAAGTTTTTGGTAATCGTTGCAACAGATTTTACATTAATTTTTTCCTTGGCTGCAGATTGAAGAACTTCCTGCAAAGTCTCAACATCTGAGATAGTTGGATTGGTATTAGCCATCATTACGACTGTCGTAAAACCACCTGCAGCTGCTGCTAGTGCTCCTGTATGAATGTCTTCTTTATGAGTCTGACCAGGTTCACGGAAATGGACATGGATATCCACCAAACCAGGCGTAACTACAAGACCAGTAGCATCTATTACTTGAGCACCTTCTTCCTGGATTTCAGGAGCAATTTGAACAATTTTCCCTTCATCAACCAAAACATCACAAACTTGATCCAAACCAGACTTTGGATCCATCACACGGCCGTTTTTGATTACTAACATAACAATACTCCTTTATTCGTAGAAATCCACTTGGGTATCCAATAACTTATCACCATCATAGACAAACTTGGCTGAAAAGAAGGGTTTATCTTCTAGAAGCCACTCGACAAAGGTATGGTCACCTTCCCAGGTCGGTTTGCTTAAAACTTCATCGTAAGGAACCCATTCTAAGGTCCCTTCGTTACAGTCAATCAATTCTCCTTCAAATTCTGTTACCTTAAACACATAGGTGTACCAGTCCAAGTCAGGAGTAAACTCTGGAAAGGTGATAACTCCTTTTAATACTGGTTTTGCTTTTAGACCAGTTTCTTCTAAAATCTCACGAGCAGCACATTCTTGTGGAGTTTCTCCACGCTCTAACTTTCCACCTACACCGATCCATTTTCCTTCATGGACATCATTAGGCTTTTTATTGCGATGAAGCATGAGCAATTCTTTTCCATTATCAATGTAGCAAATTGTCGCTAACTGAGGCATATTCTCTCCTTATCTAAGCCAATCGATTGGCTCTTGTCCACTTTCTTTTAAGAATGCATTAGCCTTAGAAAAAGGCTTGGAACCCCAAAATCCTCTGTAAACTGAAAGAGGACTTGGGTGGGCTGATTCGATAATCAAGTGCTGAGGATTTGTAACCAAGGACTTCTTCTTACGTGCATAAGCACCCCAAAGTACAAAAACTACGGGTCTATCAATATTATTGACAACCTTGATCACAGCATTTGTAAAAGGTTCCCATATCTGCCCAGCATGACCATTTGCTTGACCAGCAGGAACCGTCAAGCAAGCATTGAGAAGCAAGACTCCCTGCTCGGCCCAAGAGGTCAAGTCATGAGACGGTTTTACCCCAATATCATCCGCAAGCTCTTTTAAAATATTTTGTAAAGAAGGAGGTGATGGAATAGAATCTGGAACTGAAAAACTCAAGCCCTGCGCCTGACCTGGTCCATGATAGGGATCTTGGCCTAGAATTACCACTTTAACCTCTTCCAGAGGAGTCGTCAAAAGAGCCTGAAAAACCTTTTCCTTAGGCGGATAAACAGTTCCTTGAGCATAAACTTGCTCCATAAAGTGATTGATTTTCCCAAAATAACCCTCAGGTAATTGCTCTTTAATCAAAGCATGCCAGGATGAGTGCTCCATTGCTTTCTCCTTCGTTTATACTGCCTCTATTATAGCAAAAAGTGGCTATCTAAACCACTTTTAAAAGTATCTATTAAGTTTTGAGAAGTTTTAGAAAGAATTTATACTAAAGAACCTTTATTCAACCCCATTTCTCATATTAGAAAGGATAAATTCTTTGTCAATTTCATCAATAATCAATTCTGTTCGAGTATTAAGTTTTTCATCAAATCTTTTATTCAATTCCTTTACAACGCTTATCTTAAACTCATCACTTGATTTTTGTTTATAGTAATCAAATCCTCCAGAAGCCGCACTACAGCAACTCCCCCAATCTGAAAGATAGCCTATTATTTCAAAAACACTATCATTGTATTTTTCAAATTTTTTAGTTGCAGAACTTTTTAGATAGCCTGAAATACAATTTACAAAAGAGTAGTAATACTTAGAGTCACGAAATGAATTGAATTCTACACTATGAAAACTTGGATCGAGAATTCGTGCTAATCGCACATCTTTCATGGTGGGTTTTGTGGTCATTTTAATATCAGTCTGCAGATAAGCATAATAGGTTTCCTTATCAAAGAAAGCTCCATCTACCGCTATCAAAGCACCATACATACCATCTTCATACTGAAACACCATCACAGCACCGTTCCTATATTTGCTTTCTACAGGAACAGGCGGAGCAATTCTCTTTTTGGGCTTTTCTTTTTTTACACTTATCTTTTCTAAAAACTTTTCTAGATTTTCAGCTCTTTGTTCTAAAAATTCACTATCAGCACCTAATTCTTGGGCTAGTTCTAAATCTTCTTTGTTAAGAATGATTTCTTTAATTTCAAGCAAGAATTCATCATCTAATTGCCCAACTTCCCATAAACAGTGTGCTAAAGCGAACAAGACATCATACATATCGTCATCGTATAAATCCGATGTCAGTTCATTTTTGATTGTATTTGCATCTTCTCCTTGATTGTATCTCTCGAAGAATTCTTCTTTAATATCTAAGGAGGTGTCATTTCCAAAAATCGTTGCATCCCATGTTCCCATAATTTATAGACTCCAATCTACTTTTTAACAGTTTTAAATATTTTGTTAGGTTTTGCAAAGAATCTATACCAAAGAGTATTTATTCAATACCCTGTGAAGTATTAGTAAGGATAAATTCTTTGCCAATTTCATAGAAAATCATTTGAGTTCGATTATTTAGATTTTCATTAAACTATTTATTCAATTTCTTTGTGACACAGGTCTTAAATTCATCAGTTATTTTTTGTCGATAATACAAAAATCTTACAAAAGCTTCGCTATAACAGCTTCACCAATCAGAAAGATAGCTAAGCATTTCAAAAACTATCATAAAATCTTTCAAGTCTTTTCCTTGTAGAATTTTCTATATCATCTGTAATAAACTAGATTACTAGAATTATACTTAATTAAATCCTTTAGATTAAACTTTTATTTTATTAAACTTACTAAATAAACTATTTAACAATCAAATAATGGGCATCTTTTATCTTATATTTTTCTAGATTGATAATGGTTTGTTTCTTATCAACAATATCATATTTAACCAGAGAATCATTAAATAAGAAATAATAGATGTTGTCTTTAAATGTAAAATACGGTGCAATATATTGTTCTGTACTAAAGCCTTCTAGATGAATAATATCTTCTTCTAAATTGTCTAGATTGACAGTAGTATAGGAAAATTCACCATTATACAATCCCTCATTCTCTATAATAAATTGGTTATTTTTAGCATCATAGTGAATATTTGTTGGATACCTATCTGGAATATCGATATAATCCTTGTTTTGACTTTTTATATCAAAAACCAATAATTTATTTCCTGACTTATATTCCCCATTAGAATTACGTCCATCAAGTGCTTCCACAATATACAAGACATCATCTACATTAACCATTCTCATATATGCTGATGTTTCGTTTAGATTATATGTTTCGACGATGTTGAATTCTTTATCCATTTTCCAAATTTCAGCATTAGGAACTTGAGTTGATAAATCCAATGTGGTTACAAGTAAGTATAAATAATTATCTATAATAACAAACTGTTGACTGGCATTTAGTTGACCATCATTTTTCATGGTAACATTAGTGACAACTTCTAAATTGTTATCATATTTATAAAATTCAATTCTATCTGTAAAGACAGCAGTTGCATATAAATAATCCCCATCTGTTATGGAGGCATAAGCATCATTTCCTTCTGCTAATTTAAATGTTTCACTTAAAGTTTCCTTATTAATTCTAGATACAAATCTTTTTAGAGCAGGGGTATCTTTTGTTTTTGCAGTTGAATAGGATCCTGCTTCCGAAAAACTTTCTGCCCAATAGATGTATTTTTCTTTTCTGGCTATATTACCCTTGAACTCATTTAAATCATAATCATCAAATACAGCTATTTTATCGCTATCCCAGATAGCCATTTTATAATCATCTACCGAATTCACCTTATTTGACTGACAGGCACTTAAACAAGAAAGACAGCAACAAGCACTTATTAACATCAACATGAAGTTCATGGCTCTTTTATTTCTTTTCAATATCATACTGATTTGCTCCTATATAGTTTGTTTCTACCAATTTAAGACGTTCAAACAGATGAATAGAATAAGCCCAATCTTAGGTACCCATATCTACTCCAGTCACAGGTTAATCCCTGTTGAAACTAACTAAGAAGAGTAAAATTTGTTACTAGTATCACTATTGAAAATTCTTGGTTATATAAGGCTTTCCAATTTGTCTAGCAGCTTAATAGGCAAATGATTGACTAGCTTTGATGCCCCTTTTTTAACATCTATTTGATAAACAGTACTATCGCTTCAATGACTATTGAGAGCTTAACGATACATGACAATCACAATATTCTTGTCATTATATCCTTGTATGATTTATTATATCAAAAAATAAAACGTTTTCAAAATATTATCAAAATTTCTTGAACTCTACGCCCCATGTTTTACAGAATCTTTTATATTTTGTGATTTTTAAAGTTCCCCCAAACAATTCAGCAAATCTTTGTAAGAATGAATTTCATAAGTTGGCTGGGCTTGAGTCTTATTTTCCATATGATGAGGATTGTACCAGATGGTATCGATGCCCGCATTATTTCCACCCTGAATATCAGCTGATAAGGAATCACCAATCATAAGGGCATGATTTTTATCAAAGTTAGGGATGCGAGCTCCAATTTTCTCATAAAATGCAGCATCTGGTTTTTGGGTATGGAGTTGCTCAGAAATGAAAATCTCCTTGAAAAATGGTGCGATACCAGATTTCTCCAAACGACCTGTCTGAATATAGGTGATTCCATTTGTCGCAGCATAGAGTTCATAGCCCTTACTTATCAATTTTTTTAGTAAATCTTCTACACCTGGAAAAGTCTGCCCCTGTTTCGATAGGAAAAACTGGTAGCGCTCTGCTAAGTAGGACCCATCTTTTTCAATTCCAAAATGAGCAAACAATTTTTCAAAACGAGTGTTAATTAACTCAGCCTTTGTGATTCTTTTCTGTTCCAAATCCTTCCAAAGGGCTTTGTTCATGGGCACGTAATAATCTTTATAAGTTTGGATATCCTCTACTCCTTCTTCTTTTAAGAGTTGCGTCAGAGCTATATCCTCAGCAGCATCAAAATCGAGTAAGGTGTGATCGAGGTCGAATAATAGAAATTTGTATTTCAATTTTAAAAACTTCCTTTCTTGGGGGGACAAAGAGTGGGACTAAATGATTCAAAAAAATTTAAAAAATTTTACCTCTACTTATTGAATAACTTAGCCCAATTCTGCTTGGAATTTAAAATTCTGGAGACATAAACCTCATATTTGTCGATATAATAAAAAGCTAAGTAATTTTCAATTGGCATATATCGATAGCGTTTTCCGTCATCTGTTAATTCACCATAACCTCGACTTGAAACCAAAGGACATGCTTCTGGAAAGGTTTCTAAAGTTTCTAGTGCCGTTAGAATAAGGTCTAGTTTACTATCGGCAGATTGCTGGCTGTAAAAATTCAGTACAATATAATCATGTATTTGTCTCAAGTCTTTCTTAGCTTGATCCGTAAGAGAAACATGGTAACGCTTATGATTAGTCAAGTCCAAATTCCTTTCTTACATCTGCCAAAGACGTTAGTTTACCTTGCTCAATTTCTTGATGTCCCATCAAGATTTCCTTTTTCAAGTCTTCAAAAGCAACCTGATATTGAGTCTCTTGTAAATCACTAAATACGAACTCTTTAGGATCAACTGCACCTGTCGCAATTTTACGAAGTGCAGCATTAAAAATATCTGATAGGGTTAACTTTTCATCAGCTAAGATTTCTTTCGTTTGTTGGTAAAAAGTCGAATCTGCTCTAAAATTAACAGGTTGAGTACTTGCCATGATTAATACCTCTTTGTAAAGATGATTTGTAAATACATTTTATCATCTTTAGATTTGAAATTCAACGAAAAGCTCCTTTAACAGAAAAGGAGCTATCTTGTATTTTATTGGTGTACAGCTTGTGCTGCTGTGATTAGAGTAAGTTTGAAGACGTCATCTGAGTTACATCCACGAGAAAGGTCATTAACTGGTTTGTTCAAACCTTGCAATACTGGACCAACTGCTGCAAAGCCACCGAGACGTTCTGCCATCTTGTAGCCAATATTTCCTGCTTCAATACCTGGGAAGATAAAGACGTTTGCTTGTCCAGCAACCTTGCTTCCTGGCGCCTTAAGAGCAGCTGTTTCTGGAACGAAGGCAGCATCAAATTGCAATTCACCATCAATTTCGAGGTCAGGACGAAGATCATGAGCAATCTTAGTTGCTTCAACGACCTTATCAACGCTTTCACCAAAACCTGAACCTTTAGTTGAATAGCTCAGCATAGCAATTTTTGGTTCAATACCGAACATCTTAGCTGTAATTGCAGAGTTAATCGCAATCTCTGCCAAAGCTTCAGCATCAGGATTGATATTGATGGCACAGTCACCAAAGAGGTAACGTTCAGTACCACGAACCATGAGGAAGGCGCCTGAAGTACGGCTAACATTCGGACGAGTTTTAATGATTTGAAGGGCTGGGCGAACAGTTGCCGCAGTAGAGTGAATAGCTCCTGAAACCATTCCATCTACCAAGCCCATGTAAACCAGCATAACACCAAAATAGTTCACGTCTTTAACCAAGATTTCGCGAGCTTCTTCTTCAGTCATTTTTCCTTTACGACGTTCTACAAGTGATGCTACCATGTCTTCAAATTGAGGGTAGTGGGCTGGGTCGATGACTTCATAACCATCCATGATTCCTTCGATTTCAAGATAAATTTTAATTTTATCAGGATTTCCTAGTAGGACAGGGATAACTTCTGTTTCTTTTACGATGCGTTTTGTAGCTTGAAGAATACGTGGTTCTTCACCTTCTGGCAAGACAATACGTGCATTTTTACCAACTAGGTTGGCTTTTAAACTTTCAAAAACTTCCATGAGTTTTGACTCCTTTTAAGATAAATTATTATTTGATAACTGAGTAATAAGGGTGTTGAAATCATCCGGCAGTGGACTTTCCATCTCCAACTGCTCTTCAAGAAAAGGATGATAAAACGATAAGTAATGGCAATGCAGAGCTTGACGCTCTATGCCATGTTCAAGACTACCACCATAGAGATCATCGCCAAGCAAAGGGAAACCGATATGGGAGAAATGAACACGAATCTGGTGTGTCCTTCCCGTATGTAGTCGAATATCAACTAGATGAATATTGCCATAAGACTGCACTATTCGATAGGAAGTATGGGCATATTTACCACCTTTTGCCACTCGTCTAGTAATGATTGAATCTTCGTCACGAGCAATCGGGGCAATAATTTCACCTTGAGGTTCCAGAAACCCATCTCCTTTAACGAGTGCAAAATAGCGCTTTTCAATGGCTTTCTTTTGCAACTGCTTGTCTAGTCTAGCATGAGCATAACCATGTTTAGCAAAAAGCATGAGACCCGAAGTATCGCGATCTAGTCTGGTTACAATGTGAACCTGCTGATTTTCATAGTTCTGTTTCACATAGTAGCCCTTGATAAAGTTAGCAATGGTATTGGAATGATTGACACTAGGAATCGAGGCCACACCAAAGGGTTTGTTTAGAATTAAGAAATGATCATCTTCAAACAGAATATCCAGTGGATAATCAATTGCTTCCAGTGTCTCAAAACCTTCCTCAGGAGGAATGTCGATGACAACCACATCCCCTATATCTAAGAGATAGGTTGCATTTTGTGGATGACCGTTTACGCGAATATCTCCACCTCGAAACTTGATTTTGGCCAGCAATCCTTTAGAGACTTCATGCTTTTTCAGAAAAGTCTTTACCTTGACGTGTTCGTCAGCAATAAATTCAAACCTCATTCATCCACCTCACCAATAAAGGCATCCTTGACACGATTCCAAAAACTAGTATGGCTTGGTGTTGCTACAAAATGGATCTTATGATGGTCTATCTGGTATTCTATTCTTTCAATATTACGGTAAGAATAAATGCTATTGTCAACAGAAATCGTATGATAGTCATTACGAGTTGGTATCAATTCTATCTTATCCTTCTTAGGCACAATGATAGAAGAACCTAAGGTTCTGTAGACACGATTGTTAAGACTCGCAATTTCTGTCAATTGTAGGGCCTCAATAGTAGGGTGCAAAACAGCTCCACCAAGAGATTTATTATAGGCTGTACTGCCAGTTGGCGTCGATACCGTCAGGCCATCTCCTCTAAAACGTTCAAATGGCACTTGGTTAATGATAATATCGGCAACCATAGTCCTATCAGCTCTCCGAATGCTAGCCTCATTCAAAGCACGGAAAATTTTCACTTCTCCATTTTCCAAAAAAATCTTTACATTTAAAAGCGGGTAAGACACACGAGCCCCAGTATCCAACTGTAAATTAGTAAGCAATTGATCTAGTTCAAAATCACGGTAGTCCGTATAGAAGCCCAAATGACCCGTGTGAACACCAACGAAGCGAACCTTATCCAGCTGGTCTTCATACTTGTGAAAAGCAGACAAAAGCATCCCATCCCCACCTATGGAAATCACGATATCAGGATGTTTATCATTTAATATAAAGTTATTCTTTTTTAATCGATCTCTTAATTCATATAAGACTCGTTGACTTTGAGGTTTGCGATTAGCGATTAGATCAATTCGTTTACCTGTATTCTTCATCGGTATCGTCACTATTACCTACCCCGTCATTTAACTTTCTATGCAATGGATCAAAGAGTGCCTGTGCTTCCTGGATATCATCACGAATTTTACTCATTTCTTCATCCAATTGGTGAGATATCCTTGCTGTGATTTCCAGACGTTTCTTAATTTCTTCTGGAAAATCCCCTTGATATTTATAATTGAGAGAATGCTCGATGGTAGCCCAGAAATTCATAGCCAAGGTACGAATCTGAATCTCCACCAGAATCGTTCTTGCCCCCTTGATCGTATCAACTGTATACTCAATAATCAAATGGTAAGAACGATAGCCTGAAGCCTTTCGATGAGTAATGTAGTCGCGTTCTTGGACAACTCTCATGTCTTGCCTCTTACGAAGGATGGCAACAACCTCGCTCACGTCATCTACAAATTGAACCATGACGCGTAAACCTGCAATATCTTGCAAGTCCTGTTCCAACGTATCGTATCCGATCCCACGACGAGCCATTTTTTCTTTTATACTTTCGATCGGTTTGACTCGACCAGTTACAAACTCAATTGGAGAATGTTTATTTTGTTTGCGGTATTGTTTTCGAATACCTCGGAGTTTTATCTTCAGCTCTCCGACAGCCTGAATGTAAGGATCTAAAAATTCTTCCCATTCTGTAATCATATATCTTTTTCATCCAATTCTCTATACACTTCGATTTATCTAGTTTTTGATTTTCTAGGAAAAATCTTATACAATAAATACAATGCTTATTATACCATACAATCGCTTTCAAAGATAAGGAAAAAGTAAAAAAAATGAAACATTTAGAAATTGAAATGAAAACACTTCTAAACAAGGATGAATATCAAAGATTGCAGGATCACTTTTCAGGAGTCACACCTATTACACAAAAAAATTACTACCTAGACACGCCTGATTTTTACCTTCGCAAACATAAAATTGCTATGCGCATTCGTACTTTTGAAAATAGCGCTGAATTGACCATAAAAATCCCACAAAAAGTTGGAAATATGGAGTACAATCAAGATCTAAGCCTTGAGGAAGCAAACCATTATCTTAAAGAATGTAAACTTCCACAAGGAATGATTCTTGACGAATTGACTAGCCGTGGACTTTCAACCAGTGGCTGGGTAGTTTTAGGTTGCCTAACTACTGTTCGCTACGAAAAGCAAACTCTGATCGGACTCATGGCACTTGATCAAAGCCAATACTTTGATATTGTTGACTATGAGCTTGAATTAGAAGTGGAAGATGGCAACCAAGGTAGTCTTGATTTCCAAGAATTTTTACAAGCCAATGAAATCCATTACAAAAAAGCTCCTTCAAAATTGGTTCGTTTTATAGAAAATATGAAAAAATACTGAAATAATCTTCTTTTTTTGATAAAATAAAAGGGATGAAAAATAATAGAATCTGTTGTAGAGAGCATTTATCACTAAAAGTGTTTCACTACAGCGATTCACTTAGTTTAAAGAGGACGGTTTATCGATGTCAGATACAAAAAACATGAAACTTTTCGCACTATCTTCCAACCAGGAAATTGCTCAAAGAATCGCAGATGCTGCAGGTGTTCCACTTGGAAAAGTATCTTCACGCCAATTTTCAGATGGCGAAATCCAAGTAAACATCGAAGAAAGTGTTCGTGGATATGATGTTTATATCATCCAATCAACTAGTTATCCAGTAAATAACCACTTGATGGAACTTTTGATTATGGTTGATGCTTGTGTTCGCGCAAGTGCTAATACTATTAACGTTGTTCTTCCATACTTCGGCTACGCTCGCCAAGATCGTATCGCTTCTTCTCGCGAACCACTTACTGCAAAACTGGTTGCAAATATGTTGGTGAAAGCTGGAGTTAGTCGTGTATTGACTCTTGACCTCCATGCCGTTCAGGTTCAAGGATTCTTTGACATTCCTGTAGATAACCTCTATACAATTCCACTTTTTGCAAAACATTACTGCGATAAAGGTTTGACTGGTTCAGATGTGGTTGTTGTCAGTCCTAAAAACTCTGGTGTAAAACGTGCTCGTAGTCTTGCTGAATACCTTGATGCTCCGATTGCTATCATTGATTATGCACAAGATGATTCTGAACGCAGTCAAGGTTACATTATCGGAGATGTCGAAGGTAAAAAGGCAATCTTGATTGATGACATTCTTAATACTGGTCGTACCTTCTCTGAAGCTGCTAAAATCTTAGAGCGTGACGGCGCAACTGAAATTTATGCAGTTTCAAGTCATGGTCTATTTGTTAACGGTGCTGCAGAGTTATTAGATGCAACAAATATCAAGGAAATCTTGGTTACAGATTCTGTTGTAACAGAAAGTAGAAAACCTAAAAACGTACAATACATCACTGCTAGCGAATTGATTGGTGATGCTATGGTTCGTATTCATGAAAGAAAACCAGTTAGTCCACTATTTAAATAGAAATTAGGTGAGTTTTTGATTTATTTGGATAATGCTGCAACGACTCCAATGTCTTCAGTAGCTATCTCAGCAATGACTCAAGTCATGCAAGAAACTTATGGCAACCCTTCTAGTATTCATGGACATGGGCGCCAAGCAGGTAAACTATTACGAGAAGCTCGTCAAGAACTAGCAAGTTTACTAGGAACAAAGCCACAACATATATTCTTTACCACTGGTGGTACTGAAAGCAATAATACTGCTATCATCGGCTACTGCCTTCGCCATCAAAATCGTGGAAAGCACATTATCACTACTGCGATTGAGCACCATGCTGTTCTAGAACCCATCAAATACTTGGTTGAAAATTTCGGTTTTGAAGTGACTATTTTACAGCCTAAACATCAAGAAATCACTGCAGACCAAGTCAAAAAAGCACTGCGTGAAGATACCATTCTTGTTTCTACTATGTTTGCCAATAATGAAACTGGTACGCTGTTACCTATTGCTGAAATTGGTGAGGTTCTAAAAAATCATCCAGCCGTCTATCATGTCGATGCAGTTCAGGCAGTCGGTAAATTAGAGATACTTCCCGAAGAATTGGGAATTGATTTTCTCAGTGCTTCTGCACACAAATTTTATGGTCCAAAAGGAGTTGGTTTTCTCTATGCTGCATCTACAGATTTTGATTCCTATCTTCATGGTGGTGATCAAGAGCAGAAAAAAAGAGCAGGAACAGAAAATCTTCCTGCCATTGTAGGAATGGTAGCAGCTCTAAAGGATGATCTTGAAAACCAAGCACAAAACTTTGAAAAGGTTCAACAACTAAAAGACACCTTCTTAAAGGAAATGGCTGAGTCAGACTATTACCTCAACCAAGGAAAAGACCAGCTACCTTATGTCCTTAATATTGGATTCCCAGGTCAACGTAATGATCTACTACTCCTTCGTCTAGATCTTGAAGGTATTTCTATTTCAACTGGCTCTGCTTGTACTGCAGGTGTCGTTCAGGTTAGTCATGTTCTTCAGGCTTTCTACGGTGAAGACTCTCCTCGCTTACACGAATCCGTTCGTGTAAGCATTTCACCTCAAAATACAGAGCAAGAAATAATCACTCTCGCACAAACTCTAAAAGAAATCATTGGAGGTTAACTCAATGGCATTCGAAAAAACCATTAGTCTTAAAAATTGCCGTTATGATTACACACTTAGCCCAACCGTCAAAAAGTTCACTCTAAAAGATAACACTTTTTTTGAAACTAAGGTTGGTAACTATGAACTAACACGTCTTCTTGAAAAAGTTCCAAATAGTGGGGAAGGTTTCCAACTTAAGATTATCATCAACAAAGACTTAACAGGTGCAAAAATCAACATCACTGATAAATTTGGTCTACGTTTAGTCGATATCTTTAAGTCAGAAGAAACTCATATCCACCAAGAGAAATTTTACTTCTTGATGGATAGTCTTGTTGAACGTGATGTCTTTACTAAAAGCGAAAGATAGAAGGCAATCATGTTTCGATTAACTTACAAAGACACCTATCAAGTCGATCGCGTTTTAGAATACGAAGATTATGAAGCACTCATGCTATCACTTTCAGGCTGTGTGACTCTTCCAGATACTACTGTCATTACTTCTCTGACCTATAATGGAAAAGAAATCTATCAGGGGCTTCTGGGAAATCTCTATCGTTTTCTATCTCACTATGATTTTACGAAGATAAGCTAAGATTTTTCTTAGTTTTTTCTTGTTTTTGTTGATTTTTTCACAATCTTTCTATAAAATAGTATTTAGAAAGGTTGTGATTTTGTGAAAGAAAAACAGTCTGCTATTCCAAAAGCAACAGCAAAGAGACTTTCTCTTTATTATCGTATCTTTAAAAGATTTCATGCAGAAAAAATTGAAAGAGCCAACTCAAAACAAATTGCCGAGGCCATTGGTATTGACTCTGCTACTGTTAGACGAGATTTTTCCTACTTTGGTGAACTTGGCCGCCGTGGATTTGGCTACGATGTCAAAAAACTAATGACGTTTTTTGCAGATCTTCTAAATGATAATTCTATTACAAATGTTATGTTGGTGGGTATTGGTAATATGGGGCATGCACTCCTTCACTATCGTTTCCACGAACGAAACAAAATGAAAATCATTATGGCTTTTGATTTGGATGATCATCCTGAAGTTGGGACAAAAACTCCTGATGGAATCCCAATTTATGGAATTTCCCAAATCAAGGATAAAATAAAGAATGCAGATGTTAAAACTGCAATCTTAACAGTTCCGAGTGTCAAATCACAAGAAGTAGCTAATCTCCTTGTCGAAGCAGGTATTAAAGGAATTTTAAGCTTTTCACCCGTTCATCTCCAACTACCAAAAGATGTGGTAGCTCAGTATGTAGATTTAACTAGTGAATTGCAAACTCTCCTCTATTTCATGAGAAAAGAGGATTAGAAAGCGAAAGCATTTATGAAAAAACCAGTTATTGGGATTACAGGAAACGAAAATGCTCATCCTGATGATGAGCTTATGATGAGCTATGCTGCGAAAGGCTTTGTTGAAGGAGTCAAGGAAGCTGGGGGAATTCCCATTATCCTACCAATTGGTGATCAAGAAATGGCTAGTTACTACATTGGCTTGATTGATAAACTCATTTTAACTGGTGGACAAAATGTCGATCCAAAGTTCTATGGTGAATCAAAAACGATCGATAGCGATGACTACCACCTTCAGAGAGATATTTTTGAGTTAGCTCTTATAAAAGAAGCCATTAGACAGAAGAAACCAATTTTTTCTGTTTGTCGAGGCACCCAGCTCTTTAATGTGGCTATGGGTGGGTCTCTTTATCAAGATATTGAAGACCATTGGCAGGATACTTCAGCCGAGTATACAACTCAACGTTTAGTCACCGAGCCTGATACTATTCTTCGAGAAATCTATGGAGAAATCTCCCATATCAACTCTTTCCACCATCAGAGTATTAAGGATCTAGCTCCAAATCTCAAGGTTGTAGCTCATGATCCTAAAGATGGAATTATCGAGGCTGTTACAACAACGGATGGTTTCCCTTACCTCGGTGTTCAATGGCATCCAGAATTTCTCTTTGAAAATCGCCCCAAAGATAAAACACTTTTCGACTATGTTGTCAATGAATTGTAAAACCTGTATCATATACAGGTTTTTTATACCAGGTCCGTCTTCTCACGGTAACTAAAATAATCGGAGTGTGAGACGATAAGATGATCCAATAAGACCAACCCCATTAATTCGCAGGCTTCTTTAACAAGCTTCGTAACATGGTCATCATTTCTACTCGGCATGACAGCACCAGATGGATGATTATGAACCAGAATCACAGATGTTGCCATATGCTTTAAAGCATAGTGGAGAATTTCCCGTGGTTCAGCAATACTTCTAGTAGCTGATCCGATAAAAATGGTTTGCTGATGAATGATTTGATTTTGAGTATTAAGATAGAGCGCCACCAGGTGCTCTTGTTTTTTATCTCCGAGCTCAGCTTGCATCTTTTTAGCCAACCTTTGACTACTGAGAATACTCTCTGCCTCAATGGTTTCTTGTTTATGAATACGATGGCCCAGTTCAATCATGGCTTGCAACTCAATAGCTTTTACTCTCCCGATTCCTGATAAACTCTGCAGTTCTTGCAAGGTCATTTTTTTTAACTCAGTTAAACTGTTCAATTGAGACAATACTTTCTGTGCAATTTCAAAAACAGTCGATTGACGAGTCCCTGTTCGTAATAAAATGGCTAGTAATTCCTGATTGCTCAAACTCTCTACTCCTTCTGTCACCAAGCGTTCCCTTGGCAAGAGCGAATCTTCTTGAAATGAAATACTGTACATAAAAATCCTCCTCACTTTATTATTCGTGAGAAGGATGCTTAATTCGATAAAAACTAGTTATTTTTAGATTTTTTCAAGCGCTAGTCGTAAATCTTCAATCAAATCGTCAACATTTTCAAGACCGATTGAGAGACGGATTTGATTTTTAGTTACTCCTGCTGCTTCTAGATCTGAGTCTGACAACTGAGCATGTGTTGTAGTTGCGGGATGAACCACCAATGATTTAGCATCTGCTACATTGGCTAGGTTTGAAAAGATTTCTAAACTGTCAATTACCTTACGAGCTTCTGCTTCTCCACCTTTAACATGGAAAGTAAAGATTGAACCAACACCTTTTGGTAAATATTTCTCCGCCAAGGCATGGTAAGGGCTATCAGCTAATTTTGGATAGTTAACTTTTTCAACCTTTGGATGGTTAACAAGGAAATCAACGATTTTTTCAGCATTTTGAACATGGCGTTCAACACGTAGAGAAAGTGTTTCAAGCCCTTGCAAGAGCAAGAATGAGTTAAATGGTGAAAGGGCAGCTCCCATATCGCGAAGCAATTGAACACGAGCAGCAACGATAAAAGCTGCAGCACCAACATCACGAGTATAGCTGATATTGTGGTAACTTGGATCTTCTTCGACTAATTGAGGGAATTTCCCTGAAGCTGCCCAGTCAAACTTCCCACTATCAACGATAACACCACCGATTGTTGTACCATGACCACCGATAAACTTAGTAGCCGAGTGGACTGCGATATCTACACCGTGAGAAAAGACATTGATAAGATAAGGCGTTGCAAAAGTATTATCAGCTACCAAAGGAATCTGATGTTTATGAGCAATTTCAGCTATTTTTTCAATATCAGGAATGTTGATAACTGGATTACCCAAAGTTTCAATCAAGACAAGTTTGGTATTATCTCCAATCGCTGCTTCAACTTCTTCTAAATGATCGATATCAACAAAAGTTGTGGTGATTCCGTAACGAGGAAGGGTTTCTTTCAAAAGGTTAAAGGTCCCACCGTAGATAGTTGAAGCTGCAACCACGTGATCACCTGCGTGAGCAAGTCCAAGGATAGTATAAGTAAGAGCCGCCATTCCAGAAGCTGTGGCTAGGGCTCCTACACCACCTTCAAGAGCAGCAATACGTTCTTCAAAGGCTGAAGTTGTTGGATTGGTAATACGAGTATAGATATTTCCAGCTTTTTGAAGGGCAAAAAGGTCTGCACCCTCCTGTGTATCTTCAAATACAAAAGATGTTGTTTGGTAAATTGGTACAGCACGAGATTTGGTAGTAGCATCTACCACTTGTCCTGCATGCAATTGCAGAGTTTCAAATTTAAATTCACGAGTCATCATCAGACCTCCAAAGATTTCATTAGGTTTATTGTATCACCTATTTCACTAGGTTACAAATACAACTTTGTTATATATTGGAATAAGAAATAGCTATGGCTGATTGAGAAAAATAGCAATCTTTTATTAGAATTGTAGAACTTTTTTCAGATAGTTTAAAATGTTTGTTTTCACTTCTCACATACTTTATAATGAATATGAAGGAGAAGACTATGACAGAAATTACTCATGAAATTGATTCAAACTTCGCAGGGCGTTTAAATATCTTGCGTGCTGGTGTACTAGGAGCTAATGATGGGATTATTTCCATCGCAGGTGTTGTTATCGGGGTTGCCAGTGCGACAAGTAATATCTGGATTATTTTCCTCTCAGGCTTAGCCGCAATTCTTGCTGGTGCTTTTTCTATGGCTGGTGGCGAGTATGTATCTGTATCCACTCAGAAAGACACTGAGGAGGCCGCTGTAGCCCGCGAACAACTTCTTTTAGATAAGGATTTGGATGCTGCTAAAAAATCCCTCTATGCTGCTTACCTACAAAATGGTGAGTGTGAAACTTCAGCTCAACTTTTAGTCAATAAAGCTTTTCTTAAAAATCCACTTAAAGCCTTAGTTGAGGAAAAATACGGAATCGAGTATGAAGAGTTTACAAATCCTTGGCATGCTGCAGCATCTAGCTTCATCGCTTTTGTTCTTGGTAGTTTACCACCAATGCTTTCCATTACCATCTTTCCAAGTGACTATCGCATTCCTGCTACTGTTTTTATCGTTGCGATTTCTCTATTAGTTACCGGCTACACTAGTGCCAAACTCGGGAAAGCCCCAACAAAAATAGCCATGATCCGTAACCTTTGTATCGGTTTGTTGACTATGGGAGTTACCTATCTATTCGGACAGCTGTTTAGTATTTAAGAGAAAAAAATGATGCTGGGTAAAAACTAGCTTTAAAATAAAACCGCACAGTGATTTCAGTCTTGAATTCCATCAAGAAGAAAGAAATACTGTGTGGTTTTTTGAATAATAGATATTTTAGTGGCTGGATTCTTGACTAATTTTGTGAAATTCATAGTCATGAAGGTGAATCCTATCTCTGTTTCGACTGCTTGTTTATTCCTAACACGTACTCTTCTAAAGCAACAAATAATCTATGCTCTACCATTTTCAGGGTTCATTTGAGCGATTTTATGTCCAGAGAACACTTAAAGAGCATAAGCGAACAGTGCATTTTCATAAACATAGCTGAAAAAAATCAGGGCAACCAGTATGAGAGTTTTCCTATAGAAACATTTAACTTGGGATACTGTCAACAAATAAACTAATTATTTAATATTCATGAATTGTTAGAATATAACAGAACAAAATTACTTCCAAACTCAACTGATTTATGTTATAACCTGTAAACATTATCAGGATTTTCTATGTGTTCTTTGTTACTGTAATTTTAAAGCATGACATGAGAAAGTGATTCTTTCTGAACCTCTGAAATATCAAATGACGCAACATTTGCTCGATTATTGATAAACATAAATTGATGATGCGATAGACCTAACTTTATATACACATGATACACATAAGTAAACTGAATGTCATTGTCTTCTTCAGGAGTATTTGTAAGTTTTATCAACTAAAAAGCGCGATTATTAAGATAAAATACTAGGATTAAAAATTGACTTTTTTTCTATCAAAACAGGCAAATAAATCGCAATCACTTACTTTTTTCTTTAAAAGATTCATATATTTTTTTATATACCACTTTTATATCTTTTTTCTGAGAATTCAACTCTTCATTACCGTAGTCAAAATTTGCTACTACAAATCCCTCGTCAGCATTAGAAAAAGTAAAAAATTCTATTCCAATGAGTTTATTATGCTTAGAGTCCTCAATAGTGTCTCCTAAATTATTATTAAATTGCTTCACTTCTTCTTCACGAACTCCGAACCCAGAAGCAGCACCATTTGCAATGATGTTTGAAAATACTTCTTCTGAAGACACTACTTCTTTCACAGTTATGATGTATGTAGCTTCTTCCGTTTCTACTTGTTTCACTTTATTCCATTTTTCTGTATCACTAGAAGAAACCGTAAAAACTGTTAACTCCAACGTTGGTTTATTGGTATTCTCTTTTGAGATCATTTGTTTTCTAAAAAAGAAGAAGGCAAGTAACCCAGCTACAAAGATCAAAGCAATATAAATTATCTTTTTCATACATTATCCCCTATATCTTTCATATCAATGATCACATCAACTTTGTTATAGACAGCTGGATCATGCGTCGCTATAATAACATATTTGTCTTCATCTCTTTCATTTAATAATAAACGAATGATTTCTTTTCCAATCTCACCATCTAAAGCTCCTGTGGGTTCATCTGCTAAGATAATTTTACGTGGTTTCATTAACATTCTGGCAATAGCTACACGTTGAGCCTGCCCTCCAGACAATTCATATATTTTTTGATGTAAATAGTCACTTGACAGTCCTACTTTTTCAAGTACATCAGTTATTGTTTTTTTGTCTTTAGTGATAAGTTTCAGATTATCATATACTGTTTTGTTTTCGATTAAAGAATAATTTTGAAATACATATCCAACAGTATTTTTAAAAAAAGTTCTTTCTTTTATCTTCCAAATATCCTGTTTATCAACTAAAACATTCCCACTATCAATTTTTTCTAATCTTCCTATAATATTAAGAAGGGTGCTTTTACCAGATCCGGAACCTCCAATCAATGCATAACTTTTTCCAGATTCAAATCTTAAATTTAAGTCTGTAAAGATCTTCTTTGAGCCGAAACTTTTTGAAACGTTCAAAAGGTCAATTGTCATGTTTCATCTCCTTTTAAAATTTTAGTATAGCTTTCAGATAATTTTCTAAAACTCATGATTATTGACAACATCAAAACCAGCAGAGAAGCAAGACCAATATATAGCAACTCTATTTGACCTGTCATAAGAAATGTAAATAGGATAACCATTGTAATAGTCATCATAAAATACTTGAGACTTGAAATTGCTATATATGTTTTTGACAGACCCAAAATGATTTTCTTCACATATTCATTCTGTTTTAGGGCAATATAAAGTTGGACATATTGATAAATGAGTATAAAGACAATACTGTAAATTATCTTCTGCAAGATTTGTGACAGTAGAATTTGGTGCTCTAAGGACTGGATCTTTAATTTCACAATTTGGTAAACATCTACTGGATTCATTGAAACATTCAACTGGCTAGCCATCTCATTTATTTTCTTTACCGCTTCAGGACTAAAAAGAGACTTATGTGTTATATTACTAGCTAAAGAAAACTGGTTGTTTTCAATCATTTTGTCCGTATCTAACACAACAACAATATTATCTTTACTATCTGCTACACTTGCGATCGGTAAAAACTCTTTCATTTTATGATTATCATCAGCATCCTCATTGAAATAAAAAATTTTTTCCCCATCAGGAATTATTTGTACTGCAAGCTCTTCTTTTGTATAGTTTGTTCCAATAAATTGTTCTGCTACAACTGTATTTTCAATAGATTTCTGGTTTTCTTTCCATTTCTCAGGAATATAGATGGTTGCTATCTTATTATCTAAAAGATGATAGTTTGTTCCATTCACTTTATTTTGTAGGTTAGCACCTGTTTGATTGATATAAATCAACTCTTTATTTATTTCTGGATTCGTTATTCCGTCATTTTCTAATTGTTTAGAAAAGTCTTCCATAACATGTGAAGTTTTCATGAAATCTGGAACATATGCCGAAGATCGGTCAATATATAAGAAATCTAAGTTTTTTAAGGCAGCAGCTATCTGTAGATACTTACCATCCGAATCATTAACTTCTCCAGTTTTGGCAGAGTTATTTTCAATTCCAAGGAACTCAATCCTTCTCCAGTCTTTTACTGTGTCCCATGGTACTAAATTCTGTATCTGGATGTTAATACTGGATTGACTACTCTTTGTTTCTTGTAAAAAAATTCCTGAGATAAGGATGATAATCGAAATAATAGCAAGCCATACGATAAAAATAAGCTTGTTTTTCGCCTTGTTTTTGATAATTTCAATGGGCTTTTCAACCTGAATCGTCAACCAAAATAAAACAAAGGTGATGAGATCAATGATTTGAAATAGTATAAAATTCGTTAAAAGAAGAGAGAAAAATAACTTAGAACTATAGGTGAAGAAACCATTTCCCAAAAAAGAACTGTAAGAAATCATCAATAAAGCCATCATAATCAGTTCAAAAATAAGAGAAATGCCATACTCTCTTCTAAGGTCGTATACAGGCAATCCCAAAGAACGTCGTATCACTCCTTCTTTAATCTGCCTCGTTCTAACAACAAATAACACAACTAATAAAGTTAAGTAAATGGAGCTCATTAACAGTATTCTTAAAGTTCCAGTAAATTGTAAGATTCCTCCTATATACCAAGGATAAGCCATATATACTGTTTGCAACCCCGTCATCGTAAGTGGTTTCAAACTATCTATATCCATTTTCCCAAGGGTGTAATACATCCCTATTATTGGTGCTGACTTTAATTGTTCATTATTTACATCATCAAAATTTACATACTTCAACTGACCAGAACTCTGAACGATTGGTTTGTAAATGGTAACTTTTTCCGTTTTTGATAAGTCACGAAGCATTTCGTATATTTCGTTATTTGAAAGATTGCTTTTTCCTTGAATAGAAAAAGCACCATCAATTGGTAAAGGTATGGGAGTTTCGGTATCGCTGATAGTGACCAGACCAATTGCAGCGATCAAACAAAAGAAAAATCCAATAGTACATAATTTTAATTTCATAAGCATTTACCATATTACAAAAGACCCTAACTTATAATCGGCTCTCTTGTTTTCATAAATTATTTTTAAAATCTATAATAATCTCAATATGCATTTAAGCGAAAATTGTTTCAAGATTTTTTCTTGAAATGTCTATCTATAATCTTTTTATCGTGAACTTTAACGTTCCCCAAATATTCGTTGGGGTTAATACTAAGACTCCTTGACAAATATTTTTTATTATATTTGAACAATTCTACGATAACTTCTTGAAGTAATTATAAAGATTAGTACATAGACTAAAGCAAAGATACCACAAATGGTAAGAGTTACGCTTAACATCATAGCTGTATCTACTACACCAATGACCTTGAGGATCAAGCTTAACATACGATATGCAAATGCTAGATGAAGGAAGGCAAAGATTACAGGGAGGAAGAAGACAGTCAAGATCTGCTTGTTAATGGTTTGCTTGATTTGTTTTTGATCCAAACCAACCTTTTGCAGGATGACAAAGCGTTCACGGTCTTCATAACCTTCTGAGATTTGTTTATAGTAGATAAGCAGTACAGTACCTATCATAAAGATGATAGAGAGGAAAATACCAATAAAGAGGACACCTCCATAGAGAGCATTCATTTGGGCAATTGCATCACTTGAACCATTACCCCCGTAAACCATAGCATCTTCACTCTTGAGATTATGGCTAAAATTATTTACATACGCATCAAAATCATCAGATAGCTTTAATTGTTCCTCTAGACTTGCGGTGACATCCATACCACCGTAGAACTGAGTGTAGACAGCAGAATCTTGGTACTGATCCAAAAAGCTTTGAAGATCTGGTACAACTAGGTAGTTAAAATCTGAAACTAAAAGGATATAGAGATTGGAAACATGGTTAGCTAAAAAATCTTGCTGGATTTCTTGCTTGATACTATACTCCTGACTGTTAAGACTAAATGATTTCTGACCTTTTAGTTGGTTATTTTTAGCCCAAAGACCTACTTCATTACCAGTAAGATTTAGCTTTTGTCCAGTCATTTTTTCATAGTCTTTTTGATCAAATACTAGAAAAACTGTCTTAGGTAATTCCGTGATTTGTTCTTTAGTCATGATGGTTAATTTAGTTCCATCTTGACTAGAAAGGCCAAAGCTAGCATAGCTAAGAACGTCTTTATTGCTAATCGTCAAGTTCTTTTCACTGGCATATTGAGTCAATAGTTGGTCTAAATTCTCAACTTCAATATTATTTCCCTTAGCCTTAACATCGAAATCATGAGGATACATGATATTTTTTATATTTTCAGAACCGTTGTAGATACTGGTTGCTGCTGACATAGTAACCAAAACCATGGTGGAGAGGATGGCAATGGTTGCTAAACCGACAGCGTTTTTCTTCATACGGAAGATAAGGTTAGAAACAGAGATGAGGTTATTTGGTTGGTAGTAATAACGCTTGTTTTTCTTGAGTAAGTGTAAGAAAACTGTAATACCCGCATTGAATAAGAGGTAGGTCGCAACAATTACCAACAGGACGGCTATAAAGAAAGTAACAGTCGCTGAAACTGGATCTTTTACGCTTTGTGCTAGATAGTAGCCACTACCTAGTGCAATTAGCCCTAGTAAAGTTTGAAGGACTAAGAAACGTCCCTTCTTCTCCCCTTTTACTTTTTCACGAGATAGTTGCAGAGCATCCATACGGATGATACGTAGGGTATTTAGAAACACAAGGACTAAAAAGATAAGACCAAATACTAGAAGAATTGAAAGGACTACGGACCATTGAAAGGTTGCGACTAGCTCTACCTTCATCTTTGAAAGTTTAAGCAATATAGCAAAGATGAGATTGTCAAAGAGGGCACCAATCCCAATCCCAGAAGTCACTGTTACTAAACCAAATATCAGGAGCTCCTTGAAGGTCATACCAATTAAATGGCGCTTTTCTAGTCCCAACATACCATAGACACCCAGTTCTTTTGAGCGATTTTTCATGACAAAACTGTTGGCATAAAATACGATAATGGCAGATGCGAGTGTCACTACGACAAGCCCTAGTTGTAGGGTAAATTGAATAGCGGATGCACCACGCAAATCACCAATTTTAGGATTAAAAGCTACGGAATAAAAGAGATAGCTGATAGTGACTGCCAAAATGACAGACAAAGCAAAGGGATAATAGAGTTTGCGGTTTTTGATTAAGTTGGATATGGCCAACTTATTGGTTAGTCGAAACATATTAGTTCACCTCACTTGCCATAACAGTCAAGGTATCAGAAATTTCTTGGAACATCTGACGTTCAGTCTTTTCACCACGGTGGATTTGATTGTAGAGAATGCCGTCCTTGATGAAAAGAACACGTTTTGCACGGCTAGCTGCTGCTGTTGAGTGGGTCACCATAAGAATGGTTTGTCCTTGCTCGTTGATCTGATCAAAGATATCAAGGAGGGCTGCAGATGATTTAGAGTCTAAAGCTCCTGTTGGCTCATCAGCGAGGAGAATTTCTGGCTCAGTGATGATAGCCCGTGCAACTGCAACCCGTTGTTTTTGCCCTCCAGAGATTTCATAAGGGTACTTCTCCTGCAATTGATTGATGCCCAGATTTTCGGCCGTCACGACCAATTTTTTCATCATTTCTGTAATAGGCTTTCTAGACAATACCAAAGGGAGTAAGATATTGTCTTTAACAGAAAGCGTATCTAACAAATTGAAGTCTTGGAAGACAAAGCCTAACTTTTCACGACGGAAGCTTGATGCTTCAGAATTTTTAATGGTAGCTGTGTCAGTTCCGTTTAGGAAGACCTGCCCACGCGTTGGCTTGTCAAGCATAGCAAGAATATTGAGTAGGGTTGATTTACCAGAACCAGACTCACCCATGATAGCAACGTAGTCGCCTTTTTCAACGGTAAAGTGAATATCTTTCAGGGCTTCTACTTGGTTGCCTTGAAAGCGAGTTTTATAAATCTTTTGAACGTGTTTTACATCTAATACTGTCATTTTAACTTCTCCTTTTTAATATCCCATTAATTGAAACTGAGCTTGCATCATTTCGATGCCGATTTGAACTCGCTCGATATCCTTTGGACTCGGCTTACTTGTTTGTTTCTTTTGTAAAATTGTTTTCATAGTATTGCTACTTTATCTTTCTGATATAAGTGTACTCTAAAAAAAGAGTTGGTTCCATAACATAACCTTACAAAAGAGGTCTGTAATCTTACATTTTTGTAAGATTGGATTATTTTTTTGATATGAACTACTATTAGTTTACCACAAATTTTTAAGCAAAAGAAAAACCCTTGATACTACAAGGGTTTAATACTTCAAATGAATGGTAATATGGTTACCAAAACCAACCTTCGTCATCATTGATAGGTTTGGCTTCTTTAATCTTGCGTGGGCCTGTTCCATACATTTCAGCTTCGATATCTTCTTTTGTTGGTAGGATCGAAGCTAGGATAATGTAGATAATAATCCCGAGTCCAAAGTTTGCGATTGTAAAGATTGCAAAAAGGAAACGAACTAGGGTTACATCAAGATTCCACTTATCAGATAGACCTGCAAGAACACCTGATATCATGCGATATCTTCTCATTTTATAAAATTTTGTATTCATAATTTATTCCTCTTTCGGATTTCTTAATCTTAGTATAGCACTAAGCTAGATTTGCTACATCAGTCCTTAGGCCGATTTAACAAGAAGAGCTTTCCACGACAGAGACCACAACGATAACGCTTGGTATCGATTTTTCGCTTTCTTTGATAGATTTGCTGACAAGACTGACAAGCATAGACTAAGCTTGGTTTTTGATTGGAACTTGACAAGGGAGGAACAAAGCGGAGACCGTCTACCTCTTTTAAAAGTTGCTTAAAGGCTAAATCCTTATGCTGATAGCCCTTGCCTTCAAAGTAAAGATGGTAATGGCAGAGCTCATGACGGACAATTTTCCGAAAAACCTCTAAATCAAGTTCTTGATAGACTTTGGGATTGAAATCCAAATGACCATCCTTAGGGAAAAATCGCCCACCTGTCGACCGTAGACGAGTATTCCATTGAGCTTGGTGTTTGAAAGGTTTTCCAAAATCCTCTAAAGAGACCTGTTTAACGTAATCAGTTAGATTCATTTGGAGCTAGGAGCGACAGATTCACTTTTTCGCGGTCAGCATCGATTTTTTTAACCCAAACGGTTACCAAATCGCCGACCGATACTACTTGACTTGGATGTTTGATAAATTTCTTACTCATGTGAGAAATATGAATGAGACCATCCTCATGGATACCGATATCAACAAAGGCACCGAAGTCAACGACGTTGCGCACAACTCCTTCAAGTTTTTGCCCAACTTGTAAGTCTTTGATATCCAAGACATCCTGGCGAAGAACTGGAGCGTCAAAAGAGTCACGGAAATCACGACCTGGTTTGAGAAGGTCTGCGATAATATCTTTAAGTGTTTCTTGACCAAGGTCTAGCTCTTGGGCCATTTCCTTGATTGAAATAGATTTGAGTTTGGCTTGCGCTTCTTCATTTAGGTCTTTAATGTCCAAACGTTTGAAGAGTTCCTTAACAGCAGCATAGTTTTCTGGGTGAACACCTGTGTTATCAAGGATATTGCTGCTTTCAGGGATACGGAGGAAACCAGCAGCCTGCTCAAAGGCCTTAGCACCTAGTCGAGGAACTTTCTTGATTTGGGCTCGTGAAGTGATTTTTCCTTCTTCCTCACGGTACTTAACGATATTTTCAGAGATGGTTTTGTTTAGTCCTGCAACATGTGAAAGTAGGGCTGGACTAGCTGTATTGATATTGACACCAACTTGGTTAACGACTGTATCAACAACAAAGTCCAGACTCTCAGATAGTTTTTTCTGACTAACATCGTGCTGATACTGGCCAACACCGATGGATTTCGGGTCAATTTTAACCAATTCAGCAAGTGGATCTTGCAAACGACGAGCAATGGAGATAGCAGAGCGTTTTTCAACAGTTAAATCTGGAAATTCCTGACGGGCAAGTTCACTAGCTGAGTAGACAGACGCACCACTCTCATTAACGATGACATAACTAACTTCTGGAAAATCCTTGAGCACTTCGGCGACAAAAGCTTCACTTTCACGACTGGCAGTTCCATTTCCGATAGCAATGATTTCAACACCGTATTGGCCAATCAAATCTGCTAAATCACGTTTAGCTTCTTCAATCTGACGAGCTGAAGCTGGTTTGACTGGATAAATGACTTGTGTCGTCAACATTTTCCCAGTCGCGTCAACGACCGCAAGCTTAGCCCCTGTACGAAAGGCTGGGTCAAAACCAAGAACCACGCGCCCTTTTAGTGGTGCTACGAGAAGGAGATTACGAAGGTTTTCTGAGAAAAGTTGGATAGCACCTTCTTCTGCCTTTTCTGTCAATTCAGTACGAATACGGCGCTCGATAGCTGGTAAGACTTTTTTCTTAACAGACTGCTGAACAACTTCATCAATATAGGCATTTTTAACCTTAAAACGAGCAGCAAAGAAAGCCTGTATACGTTCGACCGCATGCTCAAAACCAATCTTCAAAATGCCTAACTTCTCACCACGATTAAGGGCAAGAGTACGATATCCCTGCATGTTAGCAACCGTCTCTGAGAAATCGTAATAAATCTGAAAGACTTGCTTTTCATCAAGACTCTCGTCTTTAAGTTGAGATGTAATCTTAGAATGTCTAAGGACCTCTTGATAAGTCATTGAACGTAAGTTGACATCCTCAGAGAGAGCTTCGACCAAAATATCAACTGCACCCGCTAAAGCATCTTGTGGAGTTTCGAAACCTTCACAAACAAATGTTTCTGCTTCTTTTTCTAGGTCAGAAACATTTTGCAGGATTAGGCGAGCAAGTGGGAAGAGTCCCGCCTCACGCGCAATCGTTGCCTTGGTGCGACGTTTTTCCTTATAGGGAAGATAGAGCTCTTCAACGTCTGCGAGTTTTTCAGCAGCTAAGATGGCTTCTTCTAACTCTTTGGTCAACTTACCTTGCTCTTGGATCTTAGCCAAAACTGCTTCCTTACGGTCATTGAGGTTGGTAAGACTTTTATCAAGGTCGATAATAGCTTTAATAGCCACCTCATCCAAACTACCAGTCATGTCTTTCCGATAACGAGCGATAAAGGGAATGGTTGCTCCTTCTGCTGTCAAAGACAAGACCGTATCAATTTGCTTTAAGGTTACACCCAAATCTTGGGAAATTTTTTCATATTTTTTATCCATGAGACTATTATACCATAAGGAAGAAAGCTTGTTTTCATTAATGTCACAGTTAGCTTGGTATTTGTTGAAGATAAAAATTCATTTGTCTTGTCAATTTAAAATTAAACCTTTTGGCTGAAATAATAGTATAATAGAGGAAACAATAAGAATCGAGGTATGCCTTATGGCTGTTAAATTTACAAAAACTGATGACTTAGATAAGATGTTCGAAGAGTTCGCTAAACTACCTGATTTAAAGCAAGTAGCTTTTCCAGATGACAAAGAAAAGAAAGATAAAGCAGAAAAGAAAAAATAGATGACACTCTTTCAAAGTCTACCTTCTAGTGTGTTACAAGCTGGCGCTATCTTTTTATCAATCATCATTGAAGCCCTACCCTTTGTCTTAATTGGTAGCATTATCTCAGGTGCTATTGAAGTCTATGTGACTCCTGAAAAAGTATATAGATTTCTCCCTAAAAATCGTTTGGGGAGGATCTTTTTTGGTACCTTCATAGGGTTTCTCTTTCCCTCTTGTGAGTGTGGAATTGTTCCGATCATCAACCGTTTCTTGGAGAAGAAGGTTCCAAGCTATACAGCTGTTCCATTTCTAATAACCACTCCCATCATCAATCCCATAGTACTTTTTGCAACTTATTCAGCTTTTGGTAATTCATTTAAAATAGTCTTACTCCGCGCTTTAGGTTCGATTCTTGTTGCTACTATATTGGGTATCTTTCTTGGATTTTTCTGGGAGGAATCTATTCAAAAGGAAAATAGATTGGCTTGTCATGAGCATGATTTTTCTCATTTGAGTAAAAGTAAAAAAATCCTTCAGGTCTTTATCCAAGCTATTGATGAATTCTTTGATATGGGACGTTATTTGGTCTTTGGCTGTCTTTTTGCAAGTATAGTCCAAGTATATGTGCCAACCCGGATCCTGACTTCTATCAGTGCAACACCACTCCTTGCTATTGTTCTCTTGATGGTCTTATCCTTCCTTCTATCACTTTGTAGTGAAGCGGATGCCTTTATTGGCTCTTCGTTGCTCTCTAGTTTCGGATTTGCGCCAGTTCTTGCCTTTCTGGTTATTGGACCAATGCTTGATGTCAAAAACCTACTCATGATGAAAAATTATCTCAAAAATCGCTTTATTTGGCAGTTCATGACCATTGTGACTCTTGTTGTTCTTGTCTATTCTTATCTAGTCGGGGTGACGCTATGATACGATTTATTATTTTGATGAGTTATTTTTTCTTAACCCTTTATCTACACCTATCTGGTAAGCTCAATCAATATCTAAACCTCCACTACTCTTATCTGGCTTATATAACAATGGTGTTGTCTTTCTTGCTAGCCATTGTTCAAGCCTATATTTGCTTCAAGCGTTTGAAAGAACACAGTCACTTACGCAAGTTTTCTGCCAAGCTTGCTAGTTTTGTCCTCCTAAGTTTACCTTTGTTAGTTGGATTTACATTTCCAACTGTCGAGCTAGATTCGCAAACAGTATCGGCAAAAGGATATTATTTTCCTCTGTCAGAAGGAACGGACAAGGCGATCCAAGCAAGCGAAGGTACGAGCAGTCAGTATCTTAAGCCGGATACCAGTAGGTTTTATTCACACACAGCTTATGTAGACACTGTTCGTAAGAGTGCTGATAAATACTTAGCTCAATCTAGTATTGTCATCACTGATGAGAATTACTTGGAAGTCATGGAAGCTATTTATGATTATCCAAATGAATTTGAAGGCAAGGAAATCGAGTTCACAGGCTTTGTCTACAACGATCCGAATCATACCAATAGTCAATTCGTTTTTCGTTTCGGTATCATGCACTGCATCGCTGATTCGGGAGTTTTTGGCCTTTTGACCACAGGAAATATCAATCATTATGAAAATAATACCTGGGTAAGAGTCAAAGGTAAGATTAGCAATCACTATCACAAGGAACTTAGCCAAGTCCTCCCAACTCTTGAAGTTCAATCTTTCGTAAAAGTCGATAAGCCAGAGAATCCTTATGTTTACAAAGAATTTTAAAAAGTAGCCTGAGTGGGCTACTTTTTCTTGTTTAGTAAAGTTGAATGTTTGACGTATTCAAAAGAATAGTTTTCTGCATTACAGAATTCTAATACTGTCTGTTTATCTATTTCTTTCTTATAGGATTTAAACATCCAAGCTTAATTTTTGCCATTAGCTCTAAATGAATGTTCAGAGATCCATTTGGTGTAGCTAGCTAATCTTTCATCTGTTAAGGATTCTACTGCAATAGTTACACACATATCGACCGCTTCTTCAACTGTCATATAAAAACGATAACCATTCAACTGTAGAAATTTCACCAATACGAAGAAAGCAGTTCGTTTATTAGCGTTGGCAAAAACACGCTTCTTAATCAATTGGACAAATAGTATCGTTGCCTTATCAAAAATTGTTGGATAAAAAAATTTACCAAAAACAAATTATTCTGGTAAATTGACAATCATATTTAAGGCAGAAGGACTAACTGTCTGAATTTTTTCATTTGGTGAATAACGTTCAATTGATAAAACATTGATTTTCTCAATTTGCCTTTCTGTAAGATAGACTGTCATTTTTCCACCAAAGCTTTGAAAACATCATCGTATTCATCAAAGATTTTGTCCAAATTTAAGTCAAAGGCATCATCAGATACATAAGAAATCTGATGTCCAGACTCTTCGGGAGTAAAGATAATTTCACCATTTGGATTGGTAATGGTGATTGAATTTCCTTGTTTTCTTGTTTTTACTACCATCTGATTTCCTCCTTTGAAGTATTATAACAAATAATTACCGTAATTACATTGACAGAATATCAGTTAAAATAATTCAGCTTGAGAAATTTCTGCTAAGAACTCATCCGAATAAACCGAATAAGCATTAGGATCAGGCGCTTGGGGGTCGTTCATTGCTTGACCACATCTACATGTCCATTTTCCCATATCTAACCTCAGTCACGACTTAATTCTTCAAGGAAAAATTGATTATGAGCTTCCCAGTCTTTTTTATCCTTGCTAACACTATGTTCATTTTATCAGAATTCTAGGACATTATCAAAAATTACTATAGTATCTACAGAAAAAGCTAGAGTTCCACAATTGGGAACCTCTAGCTTTTTTGTATCTGAGAACTATTTTGTCTCAGACTTTTTATTATCTATTAAAGCTCTGACTTCTTCCGCTCCAATCTCATCTCCCGCCTTGTCGAAGAGTTTAATAGCGTGACTAAAATAATCATAGGATTTACTCGAATCAAGTTTTCGATAAATCTCTCCCAATCCTCTATAAGCGCAGGCATGAGCGATAAGGTCATCTGTCTTTAGAGCTGAATTTAGCGACTGCTGCATATATGTCTTCGCTTCAACTAGTTGACCTAACTTCAATCGTAAATAACCTTGCTCATAGTCATTAACAGAAGTTTTTAGAGCATCCTCCGCAAAAACTTGTTCAATTACTTCTCGCTCTTTTTCAATATAGTTAAGAGCAGTCTGAAAATCATTCATTTCACGATAAACCATGGCTAACTGGTGATATCCTATATGTTCATTTTCTTTATCTTGACTTGATATTGCTATTTCAAGATATTTTTGATAAATCAGTAAAGCTTCTTTATAGTCTTTTTCAAAGAACTTGATATAACCCAGCAAATTGAGAAGGCTGTAATCCTTGCAAGTTTCTAACGAGAAAGTTTCTGAGACTAATTTCTTTGCCTCTTCAATCTTCCCCTCAAACAATAATTCCCAGGCTTGATTCATTAAAAGGTCTCCTATCTATCCTAAAACGTTAATGACCTAAACCTAAAATACAACCAATTATTTCACAATATCTTTGTACATATCTGGTCTTCTATCTCTATAGAGGCCCCAATTAAGGCGCTCATTCGCTCCCTTGTCAAGGTCATAAGTGGTTAAGAGGATCGCTTCATCTTGCCGTTCGGCTTGACTTAAAAAAGCTCCTGTTTCATCGGTCATAAAGGATGAACCGTAGAAATTAAGACTTGAACTTTGGTTACCATTTTCCTCGCAAGGAGTGACTTCTTCTAAACCATAACGATTGGCTGCAATAACTGGCACAATATTTGCTGCTGCGTGTCCTTGCATGGTACGTTGCCAATGCCCACAACTATCTGTATCCAAAATAGGCTCTGAACCGATGGCTGTTGGATAAAAGAGCAATTCTGCTCCATTTAAGGCAAGGCAACGGGCGGTTTCAGGGAACCACTGGTCCCAGCAGATTCCTATACCGATTTTAGCATAGCGTGTGTCCCAGACCTTGAAACCTGTGTTTCCAGGAGTAAAATAGAACTTTTCTTGATAATAATGGTCATCAGGAATGTGAGTCTTCCGATAAACGCCTAGCACTTCTCCATCTGCATCAATGACAGCAATAGAATTGTACAAGACATTGCCATCTTTTTCATAGAAACTGATTGGTAAAACGACCTTTAATTCCTTGGCAATCACTTTGAAATGCTTAATAGCCGTATTTTCTGTCACCGACTGGGCATACTGGTAGTAGTCATATTGACGTTCCTGACAGAAATAGGGACGTTCAAATAACTCTGGTAAAAGAATGATTTGGGCTCCTTGCTCAGCAGCTTGACGGACTAAACGTTCAGCTGTTTGGATATTGGTTTCCACATCCTTAGCGCATTGCATCTGAATAGCTGCAACCGTTACATTTCTCATCTTTTCCTCCTATTCTGGAATTTGTTGGGTAATACAGTGGATATTTCCACCACCTAAAAGAATATCTCTTGCAGGGATTCCTACGACTTCACGGTCTGGGAAACACTGACTGAGGATATCCAAGGCCACTTGATCGTTGACATCTTGAAATTGTGGCACCAAGACAGCCTTGTTGGCAATATAGAAATTGACATAGGAAGCAGCAAGACGCTCGCCCGCATAACGCTCTTCTTCCCCTTCTTCATAACTATAACCCGGTAAATCCTCTTCGGTCACAACTTGATGAAGAGCTGGGATTGGGAGTTTATGAATAGTGAAACTCCGTCCTTTTGCATCTGTTTCCTTCTCCAAAAGAGCTAGATTTGCAGCAGACATGGCATACTGGGGATCACTTTCGTCGTCCGTCCAAGCTAAAACAAGCTCTGCAGGACCAACAAAGGCTGCAACATTATCGACGTGTTCATTTGTCTCATCTTGATAAATACCATAAGGCAACCAAATGACCTTTTCAGCACCAAGACTCTCTAGTAAGGTCTTTTCAATCTCTTCTTTAGTCATATGAGGATTGCGACCCGGACTGAGAAGGCAACTTTCAGTCACAAGTATAGTTCCTTGACCGTCACTGTGTATAGCTCCACCTTCCAGTACAAAAGGTTTGGCATCATAAACAGGCATTTCCAACGCCTCAGCAAAGCGACTGGCCACTTGATCATCTGCTTCATAGTCTTGATAAAGACCGTCATATGAGCCACCCCAGGCATTGAAAGACCAGTCTACCGCCAACTTTTCCCTTTTATCATTAAGGAGAATAGTTGGACCAGTATCACGAGCCCAGGCATCATTTGTTGGGATATCTAGATAAACGACCTGGTCTCCAAGATAGGATTGGGCTTCAGACAAATAATTCTGGTCTACTAAAAGGTAGACTGTTTCCCCTTGGGCAATGGTTTTGATAATCTGGCTAAAAGCTTTTTTAGCAGCCTTGCCTTGAAAAGGCCAAGACCCTGGTCGAGTAGGCCATATCATGAGAGTCCCATGGTGGGGTTCATACTCTGCTGGCATACGATAGCCTAATTTTTTGGGACTGTCCATCATGATAATCTCTCCTTAAAGTCTTGATAGCCAAAGGCTTTGACTAGACTGCATTCACCCTCTTTATCCATCACATACAAACTTGGAAGTCCAATCCCGTTAAAGGTATTATTTTTGACAAAGGAATAGATTGCCATATCCTCAAAGTAAAGTTTATCTCCTATCTCAACTGGATTTTCAAAACTATAGTCACCAATGATATCTCCTGTTAGGCAGGTATTGGAAGATAGTCTATAAGTATAGGCTTTTTCTTGCGCTTCAAAGCCATCTCTCAATGGGGGACGATAAGGCATCTCAAGAACATCTGGCATGTGGCAACTTGCCGAGGCGTCTAGCACCAAGGTCTCAATCCCATTTTCAACGATGTCTAAGACTTCAGTAGCTAAATAACCAGCATTGAGTGCAATGGCTTCTCCTGGTTCGATATAAACGTCAAGGTTATAGGTTTCTTGAATTCGTTTAATCTCAGAAATCAGTAAATCCACATCATAGTCATCTCTTGTAATGTGATGTCCACCACCCATATTAAGCCATTTTACCTCATGCAAATAAGGCCCAAACTGCTCTTCTACAGCTTTCAAGGTTGTCTCTAAATCATCTGCCCCTTGCTCACAGAGGGTATGAAAATGAAGCCCGTCCACCAAGTCTAGCAAATCACTAGGTATCTTGTCCGAAGTAACTCCAAAACGAGAGCCAGGTGCACAAGGGTCATAGAGCGCGTGATCTCCTTGGGTAGAACACTGAGGATTGAGGCGTAGACCTACACTAATACCAGCTTCACGACAAGGTTGACCATATTTTCGTAATTGTCTCTCAGAGTTAAAAACAATATGATCAGATATTTGAAGCAACTCTTCCATGTCAGCTTCCTTGAAAGCAGGCGCAAAGACATGGACTTCCCCTGTGAACTCTTCTCTAGCTAACTTAGCTTCATAGAGACCACTAGCTGTCGTACCTGACAGATACTGACTAATCAAAGGATAGGTTTTATAGAGGGAATAAGCCTTTTGAGCTAGCAAAACCTTACAACCTGCCTTTTCCTGAACCTCTTGCAGAATGCTACAATTTTCTTCTAGTTTTGCTAAATCAATAACATAGGCTGGTGTTGGTACTTGTTCTAGCTTCATTAGTCCACCATTTGTGGATTTTCAACCACAACCCATGGCAAGCCGTATTTATTCAAAGCTTCCATGAATGGATCTGGATCCAACTCTTCAAGGTTATAAACTCCTGGTTGTTTCCAAGTACCATCCATCACTAATTTTGTTCCAATCATGGCAGGAACACCTGTTGTGTAAGAAATGGCTTGTGAACCAACTTCTGCGTAGCACTCCTGATGGTCGCAAACATTGTAGATGTAGATGGTCTTTTCAACGCCATCTTTGACACCAGTAAAGATACAGCCGATATTGGTTTTTCCAACTGTACGTGGGCCGAGGCTTGCAGGATCTGGAAGCAAGGCTTTCAAGAATTGGATTGGCACAATTTCTTGACCGTTAAAGTTAATAGTATCTGTACGAAGGAGCCCAACGTTTTCCAAGCATTTCATGTGAGTTAGATAAGATTGGCCAAAAGTCATAAAGAAACGAATACGTTTAACTCCTGGGATGTTTTTAGCAAGCGATTCAATTTCTTCATGGTGAAGAAGATACATGTCTTTTTGCCCAACTTGAGGGAAATCATATTCACGTTTGATAGACATGGCTTCAACTTCTACCCATTTTCCATCTTCCCAGTAAGAACCTGGTGCAGAAACCTCGCGTAGATTGATTTCTGGGTTGAAATTGGTCGCAAATGGATAACCGTGGTCCCCACCATTACAGTCTAAAATGTCGATATAGTGGATTTCATCAAAATAGTGTTTAAGGGCGTATGCTGAAAATACACTGGTCACACCTGGGTCAAATCCAGAACCAAGAAGAGCTGTCAAGCCAGCTTCTTTGAATTTTTCTTGGTAAGCCCATTGCCATGAGTAATCAAAGTAAGCCGTAAATCCAAGCTCTTTGCAGCGTTTCTCATAAATAGCACGCCATTCAGGGTCTTCTGTGTCTTCAGCCTCATAGTTGGCTGTGTCGATATAGTGAACTCCCGTTGCCAAGCAAGCGTCCATAATGGTCAAATCTTGGTATGGTAAAGCTACGTTCAAAACGGCTTCTGGCTTGTAGCTTTCAATTAAGGCAATTACTTCTTCTACCTTATCAGCATCAAGAGCAGCTGTTTCAATTTTAGTACTTGTTTTGCCCTCTAATTTAGCTTTCAAGTCATCACATTTTGACTTGGTACGGCTGGCAATCATAATCTCTGTAAAAGTTTCGCTATCTTGGCAAATCTTTGAAATAGCAACTTGGGCAACGCCCCCACATCCAATAACTAATAAACGACTCATTTTTTTCCTTCCTCTTCTTCTAAAATGTCTTCTACATACTTAGGCAACATAAAGGCCCCAACGTGTAAGTTTGCAGTATAGTATTCTGTGAAAAGCTGGCGTTTTTTCCAGCCTTCCTTGTCAAAATCTTTGACAGGGTGATATTTTTTCGATGCAAATCCAAATAACCAATATCCAGCAGGACTGGTAGGGATATGTGCCTGATAAACACGACTTATTGGAAAGGCTTGATTGACCTTACGATGCATACTTCGGCAAGCCGACTCATCTTCGTCAAAGAAAGGACTCCCATGCTGGTAAATCATAATACCGTCTTCTTTGAGAGCTCTATAGCTATTACCGTAAAATTCCTTGGTAAAGAGCCCTTCCGTATGTCCAAATGGATCTGTCGCATCGTTGATAATAATATCGTAATCATCCTCACAGTTTCGTAAAAAACGAAGCCCATTTTGATAGTAAATGGTAACACGAGGGTCATCAAGCCCTGCAGCAAAGTCTGGGAAATACTCACGACAGACTTCAACCAGCATCTCATCCGGTTCCACAATATCGATTTGCTCCAGTTCAGGATAGAGTGTTAATACCTGGGCAACACCTCCGTCACCACCACCAATAACCAAAACTTTCTTTGGATTAGGATGAACAGCCATTGGAACATGAACTGTCATTTCATTGTAGACAAAATCATCTGCATCTGAAAACAAGACATGCCCATTTAAAATCAATATCTTCCCAAAAACAGGCGTGTCTAAAACTTCGATATCCTGCCATTCACTTTTACCAGCGTAGAGTTGTTTGGCTGTTCTCAGAGACAATTTCACATCTGGAGTATGAACTTCAGAAAACCATAAATCCATTTAGTTCTCCTTTCTCTCAATAACATTGATGTGATTGACCTCTGGATCTTCCGTTCCTTGGAGGGAACAACCACGTTCTTTGGCAAATTGGATATAATCAACAATTTCTCGTGTAATCCGTTCACCTGGCGCTAGGATTGGAATACCTGGAGGATAGCACATGACGAATTCCCCGCAGACTTGCCCAACAGACTCGTCCAGGGTTAAACTTCTTCTCTCTGCATAGAAGGCTTCCTGAGGAGATAAAACCAACTCGGGCTGGATATATTCTCCAGCAATCAAGTCCTTCCCATCTCGTGAGTAGAGTCTCTTGATGTCAGCCAAAGCACCAACCAAGCGTTCAATATCTTGAATGCGGTCCCCTATCGAAATGTAGGCCAAGATATTACCAATATCACCAAACTCAATCTGAATATCATATTCGTCTCGCAGAAGATCATAAACTTCAATACCTGTTAGCCCAATTCCCTGAGTATAAACGGACAGTTTGGTCACGTCAAAATCGCAAACGGACACACCGTCTACTAGCTCTTTTGAGTAGGCATAGTAGCCACCAATAGCATTGATTTCACGACGAGCGTACTCGGATAGCTCAATGACTTTCTCAAAGGATTCTTTACCACGAAGGGCCAGATTGCGGCGTGAAATATCCAAACTAGACATTAGTAGGTAAGATGCTGATGTTGATTGGGTCAGGTTAATGATTTGACGCACGTACTCAGGATTCATCTGATCCCCAACTAAAAGAAGTGAACTTTGTGTCAAGCTACCACCAGACTTATGCATAGACACTGCTGACATATCTGCTCCTGCATCCATAGCAGATAGAGGAAGTTTATCTGTAAAGTGGAGATGGGCACCGTGCGCCTCATCTACTAAGACTTTCATTCCTGCAGCATGGGCCATCTCTGTTAGCCCCTTAAGGTCTGAACAAATTCCATAGTAGGTTGGATTGTTAATCAGGATAGCCTTAGCATCTGGATGGTCCTGAATAGCTTGTGCTACACGCTCATTTTCAAGCCCCAAAGCAATACCGATTTTTGGATCCACACTCATCTCGATATAGATGGGAATAGCACCACATAAAACTAGAGCGTTGATGGCTGATTTATGGACATTTCGAGGAAGGATAATTTTATCTCCCGCTTTACAGGTGGAGAGAATCATAGTTTGAACAGATGAGGTTGTGCCCCCAATCATTAAAAAGGCATGAGCAGCACCAAAAGCTTCTGCAGCTAGTTCCTCAGCTTCTCGGATAATCGAAATGGGATGCCCCAGATTATCCAAGGGCTTCATAGAGTTAACATCTATACCTACACATTTTTCCCCTAAAAGTTCAACCAACTCTGGGTTTCCACGGCCACGCTTGTGACCAGGTACGTCAAACGGTACAATTCTTTTTTTTCGTAACTTGACCAACCCCTCATAGATGGGAGCTTGGTTTTGATTTAACATTATAAAGACATACTCCTTTATCATATTTTTTACACCTTAACCATGTAAGGCTCTAAAGGATACTTATGAAAAAAGAGCAGGTTGACACCTGCTCTACAATCTACTGACGTGTTTATGTTTGTTTCTTTTGAGTATGTCTGTTCCTGATGTTTCCTAACTCTCTAGTAGCAAATATTACGTACTTTATTGATCGTTTCACAAGATGACGTGTGCTTTCACCACACTAACAAATCTATACGAATTAGGACAAATGTCCTAACATCAACTTATAAAAGTAGGCTTTTAACCCTATCAATAATGTGGCTTTTCAACCACGCTTCGGCATTCAACCCTGCCTGTCCGTAGGCATTTTTTACTCGGGTTTATATTTGCTAGAAAACATCATCTCATTTTCTAAGCTTCATTACTATATCATGTTTTCGTATTCTTGTAAAGTATTTTTAGAAACTTTTTTAAATAAATTCATTTTTTCGTTCGTGAAATTGCTTTAACTTAAAAATGGAAATCGTTTTAAATTTAAATCAAAAAACAAAAAAAGAAACTAAATAGATTAGTTTCTTTAATGAATCATAAGCATAATCAACTATTCAAAATTGCTTTTACTCATCACGCGCTACTTTGGCAGCTAGTTCAAAATCAGTCATCAAATAATTTTCATCTAGACGGATAAGACTATAATACTCATTCCAAAATAGAGAGTCACTGTTACTTGACCACTGTAATCCATACCACAATTGAGTGACATCACTTGTATGTGATGGGGGAATTGACCATAGATGCTTTTTAAAAGTTTCTTGAACAAGTGAAATATCAAGTCGACTAGTCAAGTCGAGTTTATCCAATTTCAAAATTATAGAATGTTCCTTAGCTGCTTCAATGCTATCCTTGTTAAATCGAACCTGAATAACCTTAGAATCTTCTAGAACCACGTCCTTATCTTCTGCCCCGTAAAAGGAAATACTCCCAAGAACTATGCCATCTTTTGCAAAGAGATAGGGAGCGTAGGGAACAGCATTGCTATCAAGTCTGAAGCCTTTTTCGATAGTGACTGACTTATCTCCTGAATACTTTTGGAAATTGCCATCTGTCAGGAGATCTTCGTAGTCGCTAGCACCATCACCTTGTCTTACATAGATATCAAATCCAGCTTCCATCAGCTCACTGGCTTTTGTTTCTGCTAACGTGATTTTACTTTCATTAATTTGCAAAATCGGTGCTTGGGGTGGGAGTCCAATCGTGAGATTAAACATGACTCCTACTAGAAAGACAAGGAAGGTTATAAGGAGGGCAAGTAATGACTTTCCAGTCCTTTTTCTTGCATTGAAAAGGGCCATTAGAGCAGGTAGGAGGATCATTTTGGCTAAAATAGAATTCCCAACTCCACCTCTATTTAAGGTCTGAAAAGCAAACATCCCTGCGATTGCAATAAGTGTCAGGTAGATCAAAATCTCACCTAGACCCAGTTTTTCTGTTCGAGTTTGTTGATTTACAGGGGTTTCGTACAATGACTGCCCATTCTCTCTCCTCTTTTTTAGAAAGAGATAAAAGCCCAGACCGAGTAGCAGATTAAAGATTGCAAAAACTATTAAAGTACCTATTATCACCGTTCTAGCCATGGCTCTCTACTCCTTTATGTTCTCTCTCAAATCTTATTTTTCTCTTTAATGTCCAATTCCCAACTAATAAAACCAGCAAGAAGAAGGGGCCGCCATCTATGACCACAATGGGCAAAGCCAGTATAGCAATCATCAAAAAACTAGCTTTCTTTTGACGCCAACTACCGCCCCATTCTCCGTTTATCAGTCCACCTAAATAGTCGATGTAGTCAGTAAACCAAGTCAATAAGGGATTTTGAAAATCATTGAGCCTTAGGTAAATGAACATAGCAGAATTTAAAAAAACATAAAGAATTCCAAGGACTAGAATAATCTTTTGACTAGTTCGAGTAGCCTCCAGAAGGATTTTTTCTCTCTTCTCTGACTCTATTTCCTTGAGACTTGGGTCCTTACAAGAGAGTTTTTCAAATCTATAGACCAGAAATCGGTAGAGATAATACTTTTTTATATCACGCTTCATAAAACCCCCAATCTAGGAAGGACACTCAATTATAAATCATGGTCTAAACATCTAATTTCAAGGAATTTCCTTCCAAATAGACGGCTTTTGACTCAGTGATTTTGATTTTTTGATCTTCTGAAAATCCAATGGTTTCACCGTCCTTCAAGGTGACATCACTACCTAAAACATACTGAAGAATAGACAAAAGGAAATAATATAAGTCATCACTATTCATAGGAGACTCGATAATTTCAATCTCAGTTTTTCCAAACTCTTTCAAACCATAAGTGTAAATGCTGGTCTTATCTTTCTGATTGATAATCCCCATATAGATCCAGAGTTGAAGGGGAAGCATTTCTTCTTTCAAAAGGTCAGCCAGGTCTAGATAAAGATCTTTGGGCAAGAGCAAGGTGGTAGAACCCTGATAAATACCAATAGCTGATTGACTAGTTTTTAGGATAGAGGCATTGACTTTAGTTAATAAGGAATAAGTTTCTACTGGCGAAAGATTGTCAGACAATATAGAAACAATGGCGTGTTGTGTGTGCTCCTGTGTTTCCTTCTCAACATCCTGCCAGAGGTAAGAATAGGCATACAATTCTTCAAATTCTTGACTTGGGATAGGCAAATCCATTAAAGCCAGCGCAACGAGAGCACCATCAATCACAAAGGTTGCACTCGAATCATCCCCAGAAACTTCAGAAATTTCAAGCCCCCAATGAGATCTCAATTCCTGAACAACTTGGTCTAAAGAATAGGCTTGATTGCCTTTGAAAAGAGGCATGGACAAGATCAGTTGTTTTTTCTTCTCTGACTTTTCATTCTTACTAGCAAATAGATTTTTTAAAAAATTCATAAAACTCCTCCTTTTTCTTATACCAGTTGGGAAGCAAAGCTCTCTTGGTCAAAGTGAGTCGAGATACCAAGTTTCCTCATCCTCAAAACCGTAGAATTTCTCATCAAGTAGCCAATTTCCATCCACCAATCTAAGTACAAACTGATGCTTCATTTCTAAAGCTTCTTGATAATGGGTTATGACTCTTGCTTCTTCAGCTTTTGCCATGATAAAATCTACAGAAAAATCATTCGTTTGAACATAGTTATACTCACTTGGGGAGCCATAAGAATTTCGAACTCCTCCTTCCAAGCATTTTTGAGTCACTCGTCCAGTTAGAAGTTGCATTTGCCTCTGAAAATAGTCATCCATAAGTTCATTCCACTTGGGATGAACTTGATGGGCTGGGATGCCAAGGGCTTCTTTTTCCTTATCCAGTGCTCTGTTACGCTCAAAAATTTCCTCTTCTAACAAGGTTAAACTTTTGAGTAAATCAAGCAATGGTGTGATAATTATTTCTGCCAGAGTTTGATAGTTTTCAGGGGTATTTTTATAGTTCACTCTCATAATAAGCCTCTTAATCATCTTGGATTAATTGCTTTACTTCTAGGTCTGAAAGAAAGCCTTTCATGTAGAGTTTTCTAAGTAAATCTTTATCTACGGTAATTTCATAATAGTCAGTCACAAACTCATGAAATCTCTCAAAGCTATCAAAAAGGTAAGAGAGCAACCATTCTCCGCCATCCTGATCTTGGTAAGTCTGTTGATGCGCGTGACCATCATAAAGGATCATTTTATCAGTCAAAATCACATCCAAAGAATCACCAGATCCATTGTCAATAAGGTAGCGGAGTCCATAGTCTTCCTCAGTCTTAATCACGAGTCTGAGCCAATCTTCACTCGGATCGGTCAGATACTCATCAATAACCAGCAAGGCATCTAAGCGAGTTTTTATCTTGTCCCAATCAATCTTTCTCATCTCTAAAAACCTTCTTCTTATTCTCGCAATTTATCAAGATCACAAGCCCTATAACGAGCTGTTAAATAGCCTGAAAAGCTAATCTGAGGGATATTCCACTCATTAGGTAAATAAATTGAACAATCTACCTGATCACCTAGAGAGGAACTTGCTGAAAAGACATATCTTCCCAAATCTTCATTATTAGGATTTCTTTCAACTAGACTCAATCTGCTAGCATTGAACCAGTCTTTAAACACTAACCAGATTTGCTCGGCAGCTTCGTTTAATAGGGAGACTTTCAAGTTGTAGCTGATTCCGACTCTACATCTTTTTTTGAATCCTGACTCATCAGCTTTACAAACTTTTATCGATCCCTTATCATACTGCCAGTTATCACTATCTAATAGGGGAAATTGAGCAGATAGATTGTCTTTTAATCCCTGCATAGTATCTAATAAATCTTTGGAGGCAGCTTCGAATAATTCTAGTTCTTCCATAGTCTTCTCTTTAATTTTCATAGCTAATCACATTCCGATTTAATCTGCATCAACCCAGATCTGGTATTTTTGACAATGGAGACATCTGAAAAGGTAACCACAGAGAGACCCATCTTTGACCAAGTAGTCTTCTACTTCTTGATATTCTTCACGAGCTTCATAGTCTGCCAAGACTTGCTCAGCGATTCCCATATCCTTCAATTCTCGAGTTCCAACTGTACCCAAGTAAGCACAATAATCTTGGCAACAAGAAAGCCAATATTCTCCCTGCCAACTAGAGTAGCCTGGGGTCTGACAAAAAAGCAGCTGATTCTTTTCTGGATCTAATTCACCCTGCCACTCGGCATTTTGGATAAATTCCGCATCGAATTTTTTAGCTGCTTGACCGTTTGCAATGCACATTGGGCAAAGGTATTCTATATTCTCGATACTATAAGGTATCAAGGCATAATAAACATTGCTTTCTTTCCCACAAGATGGACAAAGCTTGGCTTCTCCTTCAACAAATGAATCTGTAGCTAAGGGATCTGGATGATAGATAAAATGTGGCAAAGACTGTAATAGCTTCTGCCTTTGCTTCTTCTCTTCTTTTGTTAGGGGACGAGGAAGGGCATAACGATCACCATGACTTTGACTCATTTCTTGTAAACGGCTCAGTTTCTTTAACTGTTTTCGATCGGGTTTGTATAAGATTTCAGTAAATAAGCTATAGGCACTAGTGTAGAGACCCAATTGCTCATAGAGGTCAACTAAGACTTTCTTCGCTTCTAGATCCTCAAACTTAGTTAATTCATCAGCCAAATCATAGAGAGCCGCAACACTTGAAGGCTTTCCATCTTGGTCCAGGTATTGCTTTTTTAATGTAATGTATTTTTCTAGAAATGGATTCATAGGATTACCTTTCTAACGGAATATAAAAACCTTAACAAATAGTAACTAGGACATTTCCATTGAGCTCCAGAATCTTTTTGTAAAACTCTTTCATATTTACAAAACTGATTCGAATTTCATCCTTGATTTCTTCCTCTTCCTCAAGATAATCCCAAATATCAGGATACAAGTCAGCTTTCTTGCATGCTTCCATACTAAAGCCTGCCAAGGCTCTGTCCATGTCAAAACTTTCTAAAGCTTCTACAATCTCGGCTATCTTGCTTTTTTCAGTATAGGCGATATATTCAGATACATCCTCTAGAGGAGTCACCCCTAAAACAGCTTCTCTCAAGGGATTGTCATCCAAAAATTCTGAACTACTAAATCCTGTCATGACAAAAACCAAGGCATCCCACATTTTGTCGATATCTAGTAAGATATCATGACTATCAGCGGAGTCCTCAGCAAAGTCTAACAAGTCATCTTCTTGGTTAGAAAGAGCTTTTATTTGTTCTAATTCATTGTCTGGTAAATATTGATAATTGGCGATCATTCCCATGATTTTACTCCTTTGAATCTGTTAGTATCATACGGATATTTCTAGCTCTATTTCCCTAGAAAATGCTATAATGGAGCTAAGAAATTGTTTTATTGAATGTTAAATAGGGGGAAATAGTAATGTTCACTAGTATTGTTTTGGGTTTTTATGCTCTTTTCTTTCTATCCTTGTCCTTTACTATCTATCTCTATATTAGACTTCTAATTGCGGTTAAAAAAGGCAAAGACATTCCCAAATGGATTTATAAACTCGGCCATGCCATTCAAGGAAGAATTCACGTTGACTATGAAGAAATCACTGATGCTAATGCCCTTAAAGAGATTCATTGGTTCTTTCTAATCTATCTAATCGTAAATCTACTGGTATTGGCTGTCTTCTACTATCATGGTAATAGCTTTCCTCAAGCCATTTATGAATGTTTGAAAAAACAATTTTTTATCGTATTTGTTAGTATGGTTTTAAAAAGTATTGGTAAATTTGTTGTACTGGCTATAAGAAAAAACTTTCATAACAGTCATGTCTATGCATCAACCAACGCTTTTATCGGGACAGCTTTTTTAACGAGTTATGTTTTTATGTTTTGCATGATGATGAGTGGCCTTCCGGCTCAACCTGTTCCAGTAAGCATTCAAGATACCACTGTCATTATCGGAGAAACCAAGGCTTCCGAGCTTTTGGACCAAGGCTTTACCTTTGGAGATAAAGGCGCAGAGAGCTCCATCACCAATCCCAAAAACGACCACTTCTACTACGGTCAGCTTCTCGAAGTCAATCGGGATGATCAGTCCTATGGCTTTATGAGCCTTACTCCTACAGGAAGAGATACTGATCAGCTCAAAAACTGCGTCATCACCTATTACAGAACACCTAAGGATAGCAAGCAACTAGAAGAAATTTCCATCAATCATGTCAAGCTAGCAAATCTCAAGTTCCAAGATTTTCAAACACGAAAATTAATCGATATCTTTGAAGTCAATCCAGCTGATTATAATGTCTCTGATACCGATGCCAACTTTATCCTAACCATTCAAACAGCAGATTACGACCTCTGGAAAAGATACCTGATTGAAACCAAGTTTAATAGGGATGGTTCCCTAGATAGCTATGGTGTCAGAGCCCAACACAGTCAATGGGAATAATTGACCATTTACCCCTTTATCACATAAGCATTAAACTGGAAAAATATCGTCGACAAGTTTATAGGTTTCGATGAATCTAAGGCCAGAGGAACCTTTATCTCTAGTGATTTCTTCATAAATATCTTCTAAATTTTGGGCAGGTGCTAGCATCCAAAGACTAAAAGGTCTAAGTTTCACCTGTCCAATTTTTTCAATATTTTCTAATAATTGCCCTAAATCTTTGTGATTGAACCAGCAGTCTGTAACGAGAGCAAACTTTGTATTGTCCATCTTACAGGAGATATGACTGGTCAAAAAATCATCGATGGTGGGCTTTTTTATCTGTAAAAGGCGCGTGCAAGCCAGATGGTACTCAAGCTCTCTAGGACTCTGATCAACCATAGATACAAAGACAAGACCATACTCATCTTGGAACTTAACAGCAAGGAGATCCCCTTCTTCAAAATAGGGTTTACGTTTAGTTTTGGCTTTAGGGACCTTTAGAGGCCTAGGATTTTCAGTTTGCAACTGGATAGCAAGTTTTTCCAAGACTTTTTGCCTTTGCTTCAAAGCCTTTGGATCTATTTCCAACCAAAATGGATCAGCCCCTTTTCTGAGAAGCTCCAAGGTTTTATCTCTGATATCGTCTGTCAGGTGACCAATCTTCCACAGTGAATAGGCAAGAGCAGTCCAATAAATCTCTGTAAAAAAGTCAGTTTGACAGTAATCTTTCTCTGCATCTAGGATATCCTTGATAATATTGGACACATGATCACCGTCTCTATAGCGACCAACTACCTCATTGTAAATGTCATACCCTTGATCACTGTCAATGATTTTAACGCCATCAATAGCCATTCTCAACTCCTAATGCTCAATCGACATCTTATTTCTAAATCTCAACGCTTATTTAATCTTATGCTTGTTCATTTTTTCTTGGAAAATATCTGTAAGAATTTGGCGCAATTCTTGAGCTTCCTTTTCAGGAAGTTGGCCTTCTTGTTCAGCAACGGCATACAACACTGGATACTCGATCGAGATTCTCTTAACAGTACGTGTAATGGCATGTTTTCTAACAAAAAATGGAATTCGTTTAATCATATCTTGAGGAATTAAAGCGATAATCTTATCGGCAGTTTCCTTGTCGTTCAGCTTAGAGAAAGTTAGTCCCTTTTTAATCATTTCTTGTTCTTTTTCTGTAAAATCTTTAATATCCATTGTGTCTCCTTATGACTATTTTATTTACTACTATTATACTATTTTTTTAATTGATCGAATGAAAAATCTCTATAAATCCTCTCTTTACCAAGAACGGAATCTGTTGTAACAGGTAGTTTTTTCAGCAACTCTTGGATATCAATATCTTTGGGAAGAGGATTAAATTCTCCCAGACTATTTTCCTGAAGGTGTGCTGCAAAGATAAACTCTCCCTTTTCCCAATCCATAGCACAATCATTGATAAGATCTACCGGCGACAGGTCCAGCAGTTCTTGCTCTTGCGCTATAAAAGTCTCGTAGAGCAGTTCAAAAATAGCTTCCTTATCAATTTTTACAACTCTTAATGTATGTTCATCCATGCTTGCTGTCCTCTAATCATATTTATTTATCATCTTCTGTCACTTGGCAAACTTCTGATTTGTAGAGATTTTCCTTTAAACCACACTTCAACTAATCAAAACCGGTTAATAGACTATTTCCTACTATTCCTAAAGTTACAATAATAATGCCCAAAAGACCTAGAAGATTTGGAAAGCTATCACCTAGGAAAAAGCAACCACCCAAAAGAGTAAAAAGTACTTCCCCTGCCTGAGTTGCTTCTATGACTGCCAGTTGCTTATGATTGTGCTTGACTAAGTTTGTCGCTTCAAAAAAAAGTAAAGTTGCAACAACACCTGAAAAAATTGCAACAATGAGAGATTGCAACATTTGGGAACTGGATGGCAATCCTGTATCAAATCCAGCATATAGGGAGACGCATAGCCAAAAAGGAGTACTCATCAGGATCATACCAAAAACACGCTGACTAGTAGTTAAACTATCTTGCTGACAATGTTCCAACATTTTTCTATTCCCCAAAGGATAAGAAAAAGCTGCTAGTAAAATCAATAGACTAGCAATAAGAACTCCATTTCCCATACCACTATGAAAATAAGGGATCTGAATGAGAATAATCCCCAATAATATAAAAAATGTCATACCTAACTGCTTTCCTGGAATTTTTTTACCAAAAAAAGGAGTCAAGAGTAAGCCTGCTAAAATAGTGATCTGCCATGTAGCCGCAACAAACCATGATTCACCATAAACAGAAGCCATGGAGAGTGGACCATAAAAAAGTCCAAAACCAACTGTACTCCAGAGAAACCAAGTCCATGGTGACTGACGAATATCTGCTAATACCGTAGATAATTCTTTCTTACGCCAAACAAAAAAAGTAAGTATTGGCAGAGTAAATAAATAACGGAGGCTTGCGCTCCACAACCAAGACCCACCTTCTAGGTTCATACTACGGTTAAAAATAAAAGTAAAAGCAAAAAAGAGAGCACCCAAAATACCATACCAGAGTGCTCTATAAAATTGTGATTGTTTCATAAATATATCTCCTCATATAAAACTATTCTATCTAATTGACTTAAACATATCGATAAAGTCTATAACTTTTATTTTTCCCATATAAACGTCTATCAATTACACTACTTTAAGTATATAATTTTTTAAAATTGGACCCATTTATCATTGTCCATAATAAATGGTTTCGCTAGACCTTCACCTGTATAGTTTTCATATTTTGTATCTAGATATTTGTAACAATCTTCCTTGGTCGCAAATTTAATGGCTTGATAAGGTTCCTCAAAGGTTAACTTTTCGACAAAGAGATAGCCATCCTCGCTTGGTACAAGAATACCAACATGGCCGATAAAGAGGGATTGCCCATCCAGATCATCATGAACGACTACGGATAGCATTCTTGCATGTTCATTAAACTTGAATTGAGAAAGGAAGTTTTCCATCTTAGCAGCATGGACCTTGACATCAGTTGTTGCTTCTGTCTTGACTCTTGAGAATAGAATATCAAAGGCATCCTTGTCTTCTGCACCAAAGACTTTTCCCTTATCAATAGCATCATTATCGACAAACAAAAGGGAATCATCTTTCTCTAACTTAGGAATTTCGATGGAATTTTTCAATAAACAATAACTGTTGATACGACAGTTGGTACCTACAAAATCACCTTTTTGGGAAGTCCAAAGATTGCTTATCTTTTCTACGTCATACTCGGTTTTGGTAAATGTAGAAAAATCTCCAGTTAAGCCAACCGAACCAACAGTATTGTTATAATCGTTGACAAGATTGAAAAATGCATTCACACTTTCTTTATCCAAATATGCAGCCAAGGCTTTTCTGACTTCTTCTTCACTGGGATTACTGTTCATATTGCTATAAGTAGCTTTCCAGGAAACTTGACCAGACTGTGTTTGAGTTACTGAGTTTTCCGTAGTAGCATCGCTTGCCTTTTGTGGTTGACTGCAAGCTACTAAGGTCAAAAGAAGCGTTGAGAAAAGGCCAATTTTTATCAGTCGATTGTTTTTTTTCATCAATTTATCTTTCTAAATATGTTTGGAGTTGCAAACACTTTTGGCGAGCAACTATTTTAGCAGCTCTTAGATAAAGTTAAGGTCATACAGGATCTTGCATCAATCTATTTTCACTCATTTCTATGGTCTTACACATAGGTCTTTTTTGTGGGTTCTAATACTGTAGCATTAGCTAACATTTCATCTCGCAGGATCTTGGAGTAAACTACCGGATTTTCAGTGATCTTGCGACAGTGGTCATATCCTTGCCAAATGTGAAATGTGGCATGAGGATACTTTTTTGGAAGAACTTTTTTAGCAGCTATCAAGTCGAATTCTTTTGAACCATAAAAGAAAACACAGCTTTTTTGTTCCTCTGGCGTAAGGTTAGGCAAATCCACAAATGCACAATCACGGGAAATATGTCTGATACTTTCTTCATCCATAGCAATGAAAGAATCCGCCATCATCTCTCCTTTTTCTCCATAAAGTGAAACCATCTTATGAACAACTATATCTCTATTTCGCAAGGCTTTTCTATGCTTTATTAACAATAAATACCTAGTAAATACATCTAGCAAAGGCGCATTTGTCCATAAACTAACCCCTTCAAAAACAAGTTTACCAAACCTGATGCCCTTGTAATTCAATAATTGCAGTAATACAACTCCACCCAAGGATGCACCAAAGCCTAAACGTAGGTCTTTTATCTGATGATTTTTTAGATAATCATAGATCATCTGGCTTTCCTTAAGAGCTGACTCATAAATATCCGAAGCTGATTGCCCATGCGCAGACAAATCCGGAATGATATATCTAAACTCTTGCCCCATCTGATCTGCAATGAGAGACTTCATCCCTTGAGCAGAAGATAACATAGGGTGGATTAACAATATCGTCTCTTTCTGATTAGAATTAAGATCAAGAATGTTCATTTTCAAACACCAGATTTCTTTCCATTTTTAGCCCTTTTCCTTAAAGAACTTATACCATCCATTTATGATTTATTCAGATAAATGCAACAATTATAATACCTTCACTTGAACCCCTTGCTTGTCGAAGGTTTTTTTGACTTGTTCAAAATTACTGCTTATGATAGTCGCTTGCTTAAGATTTGGAAACTGTTGCAGTTCTTTAAGGCTCACTTCATTTAGATCGAAACCATCATCTTCACCGTCCCACTGAGGTATCAGATTCATATAAATTTCATTTCCTCCATCCATATAGATTTCTTGGACTTGTTCAGCATATTTCTTAGGTATAGGAAGATTTATCATATAATCAAGTGCTGGCTGAATAATCTCCATACTTTCTGTGTCGATGTTCAACTCACTGGCTTCCTCTGCAAAATCAAAAATATTAAAAATAGGTTTCAAAACCTCTAAATCATACATTAAAACCTGGATAATGGCTAGTTTAAAATTTATATTGTCAAAGTGAAGCACTTCTCCATCAGTTGTTTTTAACTTGTAACTTTCCCGTTCACATTTTATCTCTGGAAAGTAGGAAATAGAAAGTGTGTCTGTGATCGTCTCTGTAATTCCATTAAAATTAGTTCCATAAGGAGTCCATAAAATCAGGTTAAAATCCCCTACTCTATGCCTATCAGAAAAGAAGTAAGGAGATTTTCCATCTGATAATACCACAGCTTGACATGGTTGCTTTGGCAATTCTTTATCTCCAGTCATAGATTTTACAATATCGCCATAGTAAAGGAAAACAGTAGAAATCAAATGTTCCTCATCAATGTAGGTCTTACATTTTTTTAAATGATTATTAATTGAGAAAGAATGTTCAAATACAATTCCAGCTTTATCATAAATGTATTTAATAAACTTATTATCTCTTTTGACAACCTGGTCAGGCTTCCCCAATACAGTTTCAATATCTTTCAAGGACAAAGGAAAAGCTAAGCTGGTTCCGTTAATAATCATTGAATTGTTGTGGAGATTGATTTCAAGTTTTTTGTGTGTTTTTTTCTTAAAAAAATGAAACATATTACTACCTTTTCTTAAGTTTCTTCCAGATAAATCTTGACTGCTTTGTATTCCTGCTCTTTAGCATAGGCAAATACTTCAGAATTTCTAATGTAGTCAAAAATATTTTCCTCTAAATCCTCATCCCAGGTTGATTCACTAAAGATTTGATTCTCACGACTAGCTTCATAGAAAATATCAAGATGTACTTGATAAAATTCTTCATCTTCATTTGGGGCTTGCCTTACCAACGATAGTTGAAACAAGGGCTTATCAGATATAGCTGTAAATGTCCCTGTTTCAAATAAAACCATCTCATCCTCAATAGGCTCACGACACAAGTCTTCAAAGATTGCTACCATATCCTCTAAGGGCATCTTATCGGTGATTCTTTCTCTTAAAAATTCAAGTGATTGCTTCATATTGCTCCTCTTTCTAGATAAATTTTCATTCTTGAAAATTTCTATTAAAAATAGAATCCTTACACCATTCATTATACTACATAAATAGAAAAAAAAGACTGAACCAGTGAGCTTTTACCTTGGTTTCAGTCTAGATTTTTTTATAACGAAAAAGTCTCTATGAAGACTCTATTTCAAATATAAACCATTAACTTAAAATTGATTAATTAGGTCTAAGTTTAATTAAAAGTAAGCATTTTCAATTTGCATCTCACATTCTTTAAAAATTCTCATGAGCGACTGCTTCAAAATAGTCATCCAGATGATGGTAAATAGACATATCTTCTTCTGTACCGTCTTTTAAAACTGCAAATACCTTCACTCTATCATCATTGACAAATATAAAGTTATGTTCTCCAAAATAAGCCTGAAATCCCTTATCTACTAAGGTCCAGAGTTCATTTTTTTTAAAACTGAAAATATCTTTTTTTACAAGATAGGTTTTCCCGATTTCCATTTTCATGATAGACCTTCTTTAAAATACTATAACTACCTTTTCTCTGACAGCAAGGATACTACTACCACATGATAATATTAATTAATTATTTATTACTTCCCATCCCAGGAAGGATCATCTGATATTTTAATATCACCTATAAACCATCGCTTCATCTTCTTTTTATCCTTAAAGGGATTGGGGTGGACAACGGTAAAAGTATGAATACTTGCATCTGGAAAATACAGTTCGACATTTAAGGACTGCTTGGGATTATCATTGACATAGGCTGAAAAGTAAATATGATAATGACCGCCCATATCACCACTATCATCATAGCCTCCTCGAGCAGTATTCGGCAAAATCGTCACAGACTTTACGTATTTTCCGTCATCTTTCAAATGGGTCATAATTTCACTCTTGATTGAGTCTTCATGATCAAGAATTAACTTAGAATTGTTGCTATATAGAAGATTACCATTACTTAAATTCCCATTGATAAAAAAGGGCAAACTCACAAGCAGAAAGGGGGACAAAATAGCGATGTATAGCCATTTATTGGATTTTAGCATGGATTTCCCTCTCTAATCATTTAATATTTGTTGAATGAAACTTTAATTAATAAATCATATTCATCATACTTTGATTTTTTAGATCCCAATTTGCATGATATAAACTAGTCAATTTTCTCTATGATGTTTCCAAGTTTATCCAAGATAAGATATGTGTTTATAGCGATTTAGATTCGAAATAAGATTATCAAGTAATCGTAATATGATTTTTCCAAAATTGATATTCCAACGTTTATATTATTCAGTCTTCTTCTTGTTCAAGTACCAACTAGGAATGATTCGCTTCATATCATCATACCATTCTAAAATTTCCTTAGCTTGATTTTGCATTACTGATATTTCTTCAGCTCCGTATGGTACAGCCCATGGAAGAGCACCAACTATGTTATTTACAATATAGATAGCAAGAAGTTTCCAAAATAAATCTGGAACCTTATGATCAAAATATCCATCTATCATACCAGAGGCAAAAGAAGGTGAAACTTGAGCAGACCATACAATACGATTGAATTCCTCCCAAGGATCTCCAAGGTCAAATCTATCAAAGTCAATGACATAAATTTTACGATCTTCACCAATCATGAAATTTCCGATATGATAATCTCCATGTTGAAAAACCTGAGGTCTGTCTTTTAACAATTCTCGATTTGCATTTAAAAAATCAATAAAAATCTGACCATTTTCGTATTGAACGGGGCATTCTTTGTATTTTTTGATTTTGTCATCAATTTTACTATTAAAAAAGGATTCCCAATCTTCACGAACTTCTGTAACAGGAAGAGAATGAATTTTTCGAAGGATACTTCCTGCTTCTACTCCGTAAGTGTATTGTTGTTCTTTTGAAACAGTTAAAATGGTTTCTCTTGCATCTTTCCCGTCTATCCATTCGTGTAAAGAATGCACTTCGTCATCACAGAGTTCTATGCTAATCGGTTTACACATCGGAACTCCAAGAGAAGCCACCTTCTCCATCATATCAAATTCAAATTTTTTAGAATCTAACTTATCCTTATCAGAAACACGCAAGAAATATTTTTGCTGATTTTGATCTGTCACACAATATTTTTTATCATCTGACCAGCCTTTATTTATGGTTATCTTACTACTAAAATCCATCAAGCACTCTCCGATTCATTTCACAACACTTTTTGCAGTTTTCACTAGTAACCTATCCAGTTCGTCTACACTTTAGTTACCTAGATCAAGATTTAGATAATGGAAACTAGTCAATTTTTTCTATGATATTTCCAAGTTTATCCAATACAAGACAGGAATGATCATTTAGTGGGATTACGGGAACATTAACGAGTTCTTCAGCTCTATCCTTATTAGCTTTATCATTCCATGAATCATAATGGACACTAATTAAAAACTGACTAAAAAGTCCCAACCCATTTTTAATCTTTATCTGATGATCTGAATTATCATTAGGTGAAACATAGACTTTTTCTCCTAATAATAGGGCTCCTGCAGAAAACCCTATAACTTTTGCCCCTTTATTCAGCATACGATCGATATAATTTTTGAACTGCTGATTGACGTAAGTAGCTAAATACTTTTCCGTATTTCCACCACCGATGATGATTAGATCAACATCTAAATAGCTATTAAAATCAATCTGCTCAGTGTCCAAAAGTAAGTAATCAGTGTTTAGATTAGGAAATTGAATTTGGAAAACTTCCGTGTACTTTTTCATATAGGGTTGCCAATTTTCTCGATAAACTGTAAAAATGACAATTCTTTCAATTTTCCTTGATGACACTATTTTATTAACAATCGTATGGTTTTTTATCGGCGGATTTCCACCCATCAAAAAAATTTGTTCTTTCAAGTTATCTCACTTTCTAAAGAAACATAAAGTTTAAACAAGTTTATTCACGTTTCGAAATTATAATTTTTTCTTAAAACATATTATTTTATTATTGACTGACTAAGATCGCACAAGTAATATTACACACTAACAACGAACTTTGAGTGACTACTGAATAGCATCCACTGCTTCTTTAACAAACTTTTCGACATCTTCAATCTCTATAAACGAAGGATCCAGGTGACACAAAAAGTGCCAATCTTCGGCGCCTTTTTTTCTATAGACAATCGCTTCGCCGTCTTCACTTCCGAAAAAGCTTCTGTCAACTTCATACCCACTGCCTTCTAAAAAGTCTTTTACCTGATGATACTTGGTTTCTCTTGCTTCGATATAAGCTTTGACTTCATCGTTATTAACGACATAGGCATCGATTTTTGAATACCCTTCGATTACTTGATCGTTTTTAACGGATATATTCGAAATCTCTTTCCAAATAATGTCCACATTTTCCTCAGAATCAAACGAAAATCTAGACAAGGGTACAATATTTCCGTTAAAGACAATTTCCATATAATCCGGCAAGTATTTTGGGTTCACATACTCCTCCTCAAACCCATCTTCTATTTCTAAAGTATATCCAGGAATTTGAGCTACAAAAGCTTTACCCTCCTCTAAAGAATCAAAAGCGACTAAATCTTTTGAATAATCAATTTGGTACAATTCCAATATAATCATCTATCATCCTCTAATCTTAACTGTTTCTATTAATTCTCATCATTTTTACGTTATTACTACCTCAGCCTGTGGTACTTCTGTTGAAAAATAAAAGTAAAACATTAAATTTTGTTAACCTCCTGCTTAAACTTTAATTCAGTATTTTATAATAACCTTCATAAAACCTTTCCCTCGTTACCACTTCACCAGTATATTTTTCTTCTAGAAGTTCATAAATTTCAATTGGTATAATCCCTTCTTCCGCCAAATCTTGAAGGAATGGACTGCATAGCCTCATCTCACCTTTACTCGATTGTTTTAATAAAATTCGATATATAGGAATCTTAGTTAATATATTATGGGTACTCTTTTTCATAACATTTATCTCCCCCACAAATTCGGATTGATGCGCAAACATTCTAGAAAAAATGATGCTATTTAATGCTTCTCTTAATTTTAGAAAAAGAGGTCAGTTCAAATCTGAACTTCAACCTCCTAAATGATTATTTTTCTTTGTAGCAGATAATGTATGCTTTGATGAAATCACTACCCACAACAATTGTTAACGGAACACTCAAAACAACTTCATAACTTTTGCCATTCTCGTGCTCTTGTCTTTCTTCAGGAGAGTATAGGTACATAGCTATTGAATAGGTGTTCCCAGCCTCCAAGTCAAGATCCATACTGATATTTTCTGATTTGATATTGATTGTTTTGTTCAATCGAGTCTCAGTCGTTTTATAAACTCCCTCGATTGTATATCTCCCTGGAACTAAAGCAACTACATTTTCTAGGTTTTCTCCAGTTATTGGATTAAAGTCAGCAAGATTCCGTCCATTAATTTTAGTTTTTGAACAGTATAAATAAACAATAGCTTTATCACTATTATCACTAACAAAGCTAACAGCTTTTTTCTTTCTATTGCTATATACAATCATAAATCCAACAAAAAGCAAGAGCCAAAGGACAAGAAAAAATATAATAATATAAGTTGAGTTCATCATATATCTCCTATATTTTCTTTACTTTTTAACTACATTATAGCACCAATCATTGAACAAAGCAAAAAGATATACTAAGTCCAAGTAATTGTTTTGGGACTTCTCTTTCCTCCCCTTTTTGTCACCTTAAAATAGGTGTTTTCACAAGCATTTTCATTTATATTAAGTAAACGAGATCACTAGAATAAATCTTTAATCAATAATTTTTATAAAGCGCTTGCTCATGACCTTACGTAATGATGTATAATATATATTAGGAGGGGAGAATAATGGCAAAAATCAGAGCAATCCCTGAAGGTTTTATGACAGTTGGGGAAGTCGCAAAGAAAATGGGAGTTACAGTCCGTACTCTACAATACTACGATAAAGAAGAATTGCTTTCTCCATCTGCAGAAAGTGAGGGGGGACGTAGGCTTTATACCGATAAAGATCTAGTCATGCTTCATCAGATTATATCCTTGAAATCACTTGGTTTTTCTCTGAATGACATAAAGGGGCGTTTGAACTCTTTGAAAACTCCAGCTGAAGTTGCAAATGCTCTTACAGAGCAAGCAGATGATATTCGCCAAAAAATAGAACAGCTTCAGGCATCATTGTCAGAAATAGAGCAGTTAAAAGTTGAAGTTTTACAAATACAGACGGTTGACTTTAAAAAGTATGCAGATATTATTGTCAATTTACAAATGAAGAATGAATCTTACTCTCTGATTAAACGTTTTGATGATGATACGCTGGACCGCATACGCAGTCGATTTGACAAGAAAAGCGGATCAGACTTTCTGGCCAGATTTAATCACCTGAGTGATGAGATTGTGAAGCTCCAAAAAGAAAAGGTGCCAGCTGATAGCGAACAATGCCAACAGGTTGTACAAGAATACTGGAGCTTGATCACGGAGTTTACAAATGGAGATATGACTATGCTTCCGAAGTTGTTGGAAATCGGTAATATTGACACCGCTACTAACGCTTGGGAGGAAAAGCAAAAAATCGTTAACTCATATTTAGAGCCCGCTTTGCAAGTTTATTTTTCAAGACTTGGAACCAATCCCTTTGAGGAGGTGTAGGCATGAAATACGCAATAGAGGTTCGTGGATTAGAGAAAAAATACGGAAGTAAGATGGTCCTAAAAGGTCTTAATTTTCAAATCGTAAAGGGAGAAATTTTCGCTTTGCTTGGTGTGAATGGTGCTGGGAAAACAACAACGCTTGAATGTATTGAAGGTCTGAGAAAATATGATGGAGGCTCTATTGTTGTAAACGGTAAAATGGGAATTCAACTGCAGTCATCTTCTTTGCCCGCTCATATCAAACCTATGGAAGCAATAAAGCTCTTTGCGAAATGGAATCAAACAAAAACTGATGATAACATGCTTAAAGCTTTGAAAATAAAAGAAATTGAGAAGTCACAATATCTGCAATTATCCACAGGACAAAAAAGAAGACTACATCTCGCCCTTGCACTTATCGTAAATCCCGATATTATTTTCCTCGATGAACCGACAGCGGGTCTTGATGTTGAAGCAAGACTAGCCCTCCACGAACAAATACGAAATCTCAAATCACAAGGGAAAACAATCATTTTAGCAAGTCATGATATGGCTGAAGTTGAGACCTTATGTGACCGCATTGCTATCTTGAACAGTGGAAAGATTGTCTTTTGTGGCACTCCTTCAGAACTGACCGACAAGGTTGGAAGAAGATATTATATCCATTTGAAGACTCAAGAAGCAGAGAAGTCTTTTGAAACGAGCAATATTGAGGATACATTAATTTCATTATTGAATGAATGCAAGCAGAAAAAAATCCAGATATTGGATATAAAGGTTGATCGTGGCAACTTGGAACAGCATTTCATAAAAATGGCAAGGAGGGAATCAGAATGAACTGTTATTTATATAGTCTAATATTACAGTGGAAATTAGATATACGAAGCAAATCTCTCTTAGTTACTTTCTATATTGTACCGCTTATTTTCTTTCTCATCATGGGTGGTATTTTTACTTCTGTTATGCCTGAAATGGGAAGTACGCTCATACAATCTATGATAGTCATGAGTGTCTCAATGGGGGCCTTTCTTGGCTTGCCACCTTCATTGGTTGAAATTTATGGAAGCGACATTAAAAAGATTTATAATGCTAATGGTGTCCCTATTTATTTAGGATTGCTGAGCATACTTCTCTCTGCCTTTGTTCATCTGATGATGACCAGCATTGTGATCCTGCTACTTGCCCCTATTTTATTTAAAGCAAGTCTACCGACTCAACTTCCATTTTTCTTACTTTCGCTAACCATCTATATTGTTGTATCATTGAGTATTGGAAGTATACTGGGACTTACTTTAAAAAACCAGGCAAAGCTAACCATGTTAGCTCAACTTGTATTTTTGCCTTCAATTATGCTTTCAGGGATTATGTTTCCAATTAGTTTGCTCCCTGATTTTCTTCAAGTAATAGGCCATGTTATTCCGGCTTATTGGGGATACCGTTTGATGTTAGATAATGGGCTTCGACTTGAAAATCTATGGTATTTGATTCTGCTATCTTGTATAGCAGTAATAACATGCATTTTACTAATGAATAAACAAAAATCTGAGTAAATACCTGAATAGAGCAAAATGGATTAATTACACCATTAATTTAAAAGCAAAAAGCGACGAGTTTATTTGTTATCTCGTCGCTTTGCTGTTTTTCAGTGGTCAAGCTCATTATTTGGTTAAGTTTGTTTCTGCCTTTTCTTCTCAAAAGGTGATAACTCTTTACCCTAGTATTTGCTCAACTTCCATAATCTTATCCTTCATAGTTTGATATTGACTGGCTAGTCTCCATTATGATATTGAAACTTCTTTCTCCCACCGTCTAAGCACATCTTTTAAAGGCTCATCTAGATATGTATAGACCTTTTCCTTAATCCAATCAGGAATTCCATAAGCTGCCTCTGCTATACTTCCTGTGATGGCAGCAAGAGTATCACTATCCCCACCAAGGGAAATCGCATTTCGAATCGCATCTTCAAAATCTGTACTTTCTAGAAAGGCAATGATTGCCTGAGGAACTGTATCCTGACACGTTTCATTGAAACGATACGTAGGACGAATTTCATCTAGTGATTGAGAAAGGTTATACCCATACTCTTGCTCTATGTGTTCCTTGATGCGTCTCTTGCACTCTATAGGGTTATCATTGATTGGTTGTTCATAATCCCCACAGTAACCTCCAAAGTAAAAGCGACACATAAAGATAGCATCAGACGTCGCCAAAGCTCCTTTGACCCCCTCTGGATGGTTATGAGTCACCTCTGCAGAAAGTCGTGCAAGAGCTCTTCTGGACGGCCAGGCTCCTGTTCTGGCACAGAAACTACAATCCATGACCCAAGCACAAGGAGAAACACGCATGGCAGAACCATTTCCAAAGCTATTATATGGTTCTCGATCGTTGCCCTCAACCCAATTACTAAATCTTGCACCGTAACCTGCATCAGGATACATCCTACCATATTTCTTCATGGCGTCAATAAAGTTATCCTTCTGACCGCCATTCATAATGGCTTCTGCAACAGCACAGGTCATAACCGTATCATCAGTGAAAAAACAATCATCCCTAAACAAGAGAAAATCCTTGGTTTTAATATTGTCCCATTCGTAAACAGAACCTACAATGTCTCCAATTATTGCCCCGAGCATAAGATTCCTCCTTTTAAGTTTTTATAATCCACTCTCAACTTCTCTAATATTCTTTTTTCTCCATAATTAAAATAGATATTTTTATAGCCATTCCTATGATAACAATACTGACAAAGACTATTCCAAGAAAGATCGTTACCCTCGAATTGTTTAAGAAGAACTCCACAACATTAGTCAGTAAATCTGATTTTGCTTTTAAAAGACTAGATAGAGCAAATACTATAAAGTAGGTTAAAACCATAATCAGCCTACCTTTTTCAGCACCATATTTAAGGATAAACGGTAGTTGAATAGCTGATATCAAAACACTTGCAACTAATGTAATTAGTGAGATAAATATGATATTATCTATCGACATCTCACTTTTAATTACCAATTGAACAAATAAACATACTGAACCGAATAGCCCAAACACAAATGCAAAAAACAATTTACTCAATACAAAGCTACTCTTTTTCATAGGCATTGAAAAGGCAAATTGTTCAAACTTTGATTTCGTATCATAACCAAAAGCGATAGCAGTTAAAATTAACGGTATCATTGTACAAATAAGCGGTATCATAAAAATTTCATTTTCATATACCCCATACACAACGAGTGCAATACAGAGAGTGATCGATAATAGTAGTGTTTTCTTTAAAGTAGCTATATCTTTTAATATCAATGCAGTCATTACCTTTTATCTCCTTTCACAACATAAATCATAATATCTTCGATAGACGGTTTTTGTAATCTGATTCCATCTGGAACAAGATTTCTTTTAACAAGTAACTCTTGTCCAAATGAGTGTATCCTTCTCCCAATTATAGCTTCCTCATCAAGGTTTTCAACTTCTTCATTAGATAAAGTACAGATACCATAGTTTTCTTTGAGTTCATCCTTTGGTTCAACAAAAAGAACTTTACCATCATTGATAAAAGCAATATAATCTGCCACCTTCTCTAAATCTGATAGGATATGTGACGATATTAAAATTGTATGATTTTCATCTTGCATAAAGTCAAGAAGAATATCTAAAATTTCCTCCCTTACAATCGGATCCAACCCACTTGTAGCTTCATCCAATATAAGAATTTCTGCATTATGAGATAAAGCTACTGCCATCGATAATTTCATTCTCATTCCACGAGAATAACTTTTAATAAACTGCTTTTCTGATAAATTAAATTTCTTTTTTAGTTGATAGAAAAAATCTCTATCCCACTTTGAATAAACTCTGGAACAAAATTTTTCCAAATCAACAAGTGTCATCTCTTCTGGCACTAGTAAATCATCAAACACTACTCCGATTTTATCTTTCAATTCAATACTGTTAGGATTATCATAACCTAAAATTTTAATTTCTCCTAAATCTTTCTTAAGTAATCCTAACAATAATTTTATAGTTGTACTTTTACCTGCTCCGTTTTGACCAATGTATCCGACGATAGTCCCTTTAGGAATAGACAAATCTATCGGTCCTAATGTAAAGCCATCAAACTTTTTAACCAAGTTTTTGATTTCAATAGCATAATCACTCATATTTCCCCTCCATGTAACTACTAAACATCTCCACCAACTCATCATTGGATACACCTGCAATTGCTGAAAGCTCAACAATATCTTGTAACTTTGATTCAATTTGTTTCAAATATTCTTCACGAATAAGCTCTTTGTTCTGAGCCGCAACAAAATTACCTTTACCTTGAACTGAATTAATGAAACCATCAAGTTCCAGTTCATCAAAAGCTCTTTTAGCAGTTATCATACTCACTCGTAGTTCTTTTGCTAAAAATCTGATTGATGGCAATTGCTCGCCAACCTTTAATTCTCCCGAAATAATCTGAGCTTTTATTTGATTTTTTATCTGCAAATAAATCGGATCATCATTTGAATTATTAATTTGTATATTCACACTCCATATCCTCCTAACTATCCAACTGTTATCTCTGTTTTATCTGTTTATATTATAGCATAACAGTTATATTAGTTCAATATTTAACAATCTGTATGAGTCATATTATCGTTTAAATTGATTACTTTTCGATTGTAATTTTTAATATAACAAAAAGCCTTGAGAACAAGGCTTTTCTAAATCACTTTCGTTCACAGGTTTATACGTTTTTACCAGCAACAGCACAGGTCATAACCGTATCATCAGTGAAAAAACAATCGTCCCTAAACAAGGGAAAATCCTTGGTTTTAATTTTGTCCCATTCATAAACAGAACCTACATTGTCTCCAACTATTGCTCCTGGCATCCGTTTCCTCCTTATGGCATATCAGATTCATTACACATTTCCGATGAATCACTCTTTAAAAATAGCACCACCAAATCAACCCACTCTTGAGGCAGGTAAGCTGATAGATAGCCATGGTTATACCCCTTTGCTTCATACAGGATCATGTTAGGATGTAGCTGCTGAAATAATTTCGCCGATGCTCTCACACAGTTCAATTCTTTTTCACCGTAAATATACATAACCTGGGCCTTGCTAGCAGAAATCTTGTCCTTTAACTTGTAGTGCCCCATATATGTTTTGTAAATGGTCACCAATGTTTTGATAGGTATCCTTGGCATATCCTCCAAATAATAAGCTTTTATTTCCTCTGGATAAGCCAGTTGAGGATAGATTTTGTTCATCATGCTTAATTGAAGTTTGCAAGAAAATTTACTGAACATCAGTTTACCAAATAGAGATACTAGAAAGATACTGATTTTAGCTAAGCCTGGTTGAGGAATACAGAGGCTTCCATCTATGATGGCCTTCTCAGCTATCTCGCTGTCTAATGACAAAAGCTCCATGGCAATTTGACCACCAAGTGAAACGCCACCGATCGCAAACAATTTCCCACCACAATTTACTTTGATATAGTCTAGGATTTCCAAAGCAGAATCTTCAGTGGAAACATAATCAAGTTGATATTCTTCGCCGTGGCCATTCAAAGTGGGTAGAATAACACGGTAGTCTTTTGATAATATCCGTGCTTGACGAAGATAATTCCACCAAGAACTGCCACCGCCATGTATCAGTAAGATAGGAGGTAAATTCTTATCACCAAATTCATGGAATTTCATATATAAACTCCTTACTGTATGACTTTCACTAGATACATCCTTGTTTAATCTATTTAAAGAAGCTGTGATCTAAATACATCAATCGTTACTTTCGATAATAGTTAAACAGATCAAAAATTTAAAAGATTTTTTCCTTACTAATTCTATTACTCGCCAATATTGTATAAACTAAATAAACAATAAAAATGATAATAAAAATAATATTAATTTTTAAAACAAAATAAAGATTTAACAAATTTGCGAACGAATGAAATAATATACAGTAACCGACAGATTTCGTTTGACGATAAAGAAGCCCTAAAACAAAACTTAAAAATAATGTATATATAAAAAATAAAATAAAAGGAAATCCTTGATGACTTTCTCCTACTATAAACCATAAAGGCAGATGCCAAATCCCCCAAATTAATCCTACAATCAGATTAGATTTCCAATAAGTATATTTTTTATCAAGTAAGGGTTGTAATATACCTCTCCACCCTAATTCTTCATGACCACCACCAAAAAAAATTAGTTGTATAAAGAATAATGGCATCAGATAAATTGATACTTCATTTAATTCTAAAGAAGATACAGAAAATAGTATCAAAATTGCTAACAAATGAATGATGAAATAAATACTACTATTTTCTTTCTTACTAAATACAAAATATTGAAATTTTATATTATTCCTTTTCAAATAAAAGCCACTTGCAATAGCTGGTCCAAGTGCACCTAGTATATGTAAGGTTCTTCCTATAATCGTTTCTAATCCAAAAATATCAGATTGTGTAAATAAGGCAAGGAGACCCCAAACTATATAAGTAATTCCAAATGTAATATAAAGATAATTTCTTAAATTCCTTTTATCAATTTCTGTCATCTTATCTTCCTTATTTTGATCATTCTATATATAATATTTTTCTGCTTCTTAGTTGCTCTCGATTATAACTACCTATATTCTATCACAAAAACGCAAAAAAGCCTTACAATCAAGGCTTTTCACTATTCATTTCGTCAATACTTTAGTTTCGTATATTCAGATTCGCATGATTAAAACTAGTCAATTTTCTCAATAATGTTTCCAAGTCTATCCAATACAAGACAGGAATGATCATTTAGTGGAATTATGGGAACACTGACGAGTTCTTCTGCTCTATCCTTATTAGCTTTATCATTCCAGGAATCATAATGGACACTAATTAAAAACTGACTAAAGAGTCCTAATCCATTTTTTATCTTTATCTGATAATCTGAATTATCATTAGGTGAGATATAGACTTTTTCTCCTAATAATAGGGCTCCTGCAGAAAACCCTATAACTTTTGCCCCTTTATTAAGCATATGATCGATATAATTTTTGAACTCCTGATTGACATAAGTAGCTAGATACTTTTCCGTATTTCCACCACCAATGATAATTAGATCAGCATCTAGATAGCTATCAAAATCAATCTGCTCAGTGTCCAAGAGTAAATAATCAGTGTTTAGATTAGGAAATTGACTTTGGAAAATTTCCGTGTACTTTTTCATATAGGGTTGCCAATTATCTCGAAAAACTGTAAAAATAACAATTCTTTCAATCTTGCTTGATAATACAATTTTATCAACAATGCTATATTTCGTTATTGGGGGATTCCCACCCATCAAAAAAATTTGTTCTTTCAAGTTAACACACTTCCTAAAGATACATAAATTTTGACCACGTTCTGAAATTATAATTTCTTCTTAAAATGAATAATCCTATTTGCCTCCTGAAATCCAATATTGAGATGAAATCTTATAGAATCCGTATTCGTTAAAGTACAGTCACTTGCAAATTCCTTACATCCTTTATTTTTCGCCCATTCCTCACATTTTGTACAGAGATTTTTAGCAATATCCTTTAAACGATATTCCTCGTCGACAATAATCCCTTCTAAGAATCCAACAGGACTATATTTACAACCTTCAACATAATCAAATCTGAGTGAACATAGTGCTAGACCTACAATTGTGTCACCTTCAACTTCAGTAAAGATTGCAGTATTTTTGCCATTCGTATATCTTTTTACTTCATCAATAGCTTCTTTATCGGTCAATTGGGGCCATAATTGTTTCATTAGTCTAGCCGTTTTTATAGAATCTTTTGTTATTCCATCCATATTGATGTTCCTCCGCAAATTACAAGCAAATGTTTCGAATCATGCTGTTACTTTGTTACTCATTGATTGATACTAATACCATCCCCTTCTACTTTTCACTGTCTCAAATCGGAAGAGCAGAGGCATGCACTCGGCGGTTCGGACTTACCGTATCATTTCGTCGGTTTCCCTCCTCATTCTACGAGTCCTATCCCATGGGCAGAACATCTGCTTCTACTTCGCTGATGCCTCAGCTCGTACAAGCAGTGATACTGCCTCAACATGTGGTAATATTCTGCTTTTATACTAATAAACAAAAGGCAATGAAAATCATTTTAAAATGATACTGTGGAACGGAAAGATTATCACCACTTCCAAAAGAAACGACATCGATAACTCCACTTAAAATTACAATTGATAATTCTCTAACATTAATCATCTAATTAACAAATCGTTACTTTCAATAATGGATAAGCTGATCTAAAATATAAAATCCTTTTCTTTACTAATTCTATTACTCGCCAATATAGTATAAATTATATAACCAATAAAAATAACATAGCAGCCAGTCTTACAACTTACTACTTTTCATATGATAATTTACAAATGTCTTTCCAGCCACTCGATCTTTTTAAAATCCTTATTGTTATTGTGATCATTTCGATAGGAGTCTTGAGAAGAAGCTTTGTAAATACTTAGATACTGCTCCAGACTTGGAAGACGAAAAGTGATGCCTTCAATGTGAATAAGCTCTATATCAAATTCCGAAACTCCTGCAAAATCAGGTAAGGAATCGATACTTCCAAATTCAACACTCACTCGATCCTTTTGGAATTCATGCTCATGAATATCTATTAAGACGTAACCTAAGTCTTTCATCACTTTCATTATCTTGTCCCAGTCGTAAATTCTGAGATGATCAGGCGCTTCCCAACCTCTAGGGTCACCAGGCACATGAATGTCAATGTCAGACGGCCCCCAATCTTCTTTCGTTCTAAACTCCAATCCCAAAGAACCCATCAGTGTCGGTGTAATTCCGACTCGATTTAAATGGAAACAAATGATTTTAAATTCTTCAAATAAGAGACTCATGTTTACTCTAAACCTTTCATCTAAATGTTCGTTATTTCTACTTTATTACCTTGAACAAAATCACTTTCATTTTCTAGAGTATATCCAGTTATTTTAGATACAAATTCTATTCCTTCTAATAAGGGCCCAAATGCGACTAGATCCTTATAAGAAGGATTTTGATACAATTCCAACATATACATCTCTAGTCCTTCTGATTTTTGAACGATTATCCACATTTCACAAACAAGCTTACACATTCAGTGTTTCGGACTTACCGTATCGTTTCGTCGTATACTCCTTACTCTACGACAGCTATCCCATGGGCAGAACATCTGCTTCTACTTCGCTAATGCCTCAGCTCGTACAAGCAGTGATACTGCCTCAACATGTGGTGATAGCAAACTTCTATACTACAGAACGAAAGTGATAGATTGTTTTATAAAATTATACTATAAAACAAATGAGAATTATACACTCAACTCAAACAACTTATAAAACTCACCTCTTCTATCCATCAAGTCACAAAAAGAACCATCTTCAACAATGACGCCTGCTTTCATAAAGAGAATTCTATCGTATCTTTTCAAAATGTTTTCATTCAACTTGTGGGTTACTACAAGTGCAGTCAAATTTTGAATATCCAAGATTGAACTTTCAATTTCAGTAGTTACTTGATTATCCAAAGATGAGGTTGCCTCGTCCAATAATAAGATTGGTGTTTTTCGAATCAAGGCACGCGCAATACTAACTCTTTGTTTTTGTCCGCCAGATAAATTTGATCCATTCTCTCCACATAAAGCTTGTAGACCAGATTCATTTTCTAAAACATAACTTTCTAAACCTGACTGATATACAGCTTGCTTTATTTCCTCATCAGTAAAGGATTGATTAAGAGTAATATTTGTTCTTAAAGTATCATCAAAGATATAAACATCTTGTTGAACAATAGTCATTAAGTTATAAAGACTCTCTGCTGAAATAGCTTGTATATCTTGATTATCAATTGAAATATGTCCACTTGTTACATCGTAAAAACGTAGTAATAGATTGAGCAAAGTTGATTTCCCACTCCCTGACATTCCTACAATTGCAATTTTTTCTCCTTTTTTAATCTTCAAAGATAAATGATTAAAAATTTTTTCTTCAGTATTAGGATAGGAAAAATCTATATTTGAAAAAGAAATAACATCATCGAAATATTCTTTCGTTTCACCAGTCTGAAGTTCGGTTACATCTTTTACCTCAAATGCATCTAGTGTTGCCTGACCTTCACGGAATTTACTTATTCCCATGCCAACTTCATTTAGTGGCATTACTACAAAATTGACCAGTTGAACAATAGCTGTTACACTTCCAATTGTGGTATAGCCATTAAATACGAGATACATCCCTCCACCAAAGGCTACCAAAAAAACAATCATCCCTGAAAGCTGCGAAATAACATAAGCTAAAACATCAAATTTCCCTTTTATAAAATTTATTTCATCCAATTTTTCACTTTCATGACTATAATCTATACGAATAGCCTCTTTCACATTATAACTTTTAATAACAAGAAATCCTGCTAAAATATCTTTAACCTTAGCTAAATACTTCTGATCGGCAATCATAGCTCTTTTTTGAAGTGAAGGTGATTTTTGCCCAATAAATCCTGATATCATCATTGGAATAATGCTAGCAATGATTACTAATAAGGTCAAAAACCAATTACCTATAAACATAGCTAGGAGTGAAAAAATCATTAAGGAAAGGTTTTTTGAAATATTAAAATACTGGTGTAGATAATCTTGCTCGATTTTCTTCATATTTTCGGTTAATACAGAAATAAACTTCCCTGATTTTTCTTTAGAAAAGTCTCTATAATCGCTATCTAAAGTAGATTGGAACACCTTGTTTTTGTATCTTGACATGATTTGCCTAACAAGTTTATTTCTCAATCGAAGAGATATAAAGTTCAGTCCTGCATAGATGAAAATAACACTAGCTCCTACTAGTACCGCTTGAGTTAAGGCATCTTCATTTTGGGACATACCACTATCAATAATACCTTTAATAGAATAAGCAAAAGCAATATTAGTTAAAGGGACCAGTATATTAAATATCATGAAAGCATAAAAAGCCTTCTGATGATCCTTTATCAATTGTTTCATCCTTAATCTACCTCATAATTCTTAATTTCATTTAGAAAATGAGACATAAAATATTCTTCTAAGTTAATATTCTCTCTCCTAATCTCTTTCATAGAGACCTGTTCTACAATTTCTCCATTTTTGATAAAACCAATTTTATCTGCTATCTGTGAAATTTCCGATAATATATGACTCGATATTAGTATTGTAATTCCATGCTCCTTAGAAAGCGACAACAAAAGATTTCGAATTTCTTGAATTCCTATTGGATCTAAACCATTGATTGGCTCATCTAAAATCAACAATTTAGGTTTTGTTAGAAAAGCACGAGCTAAACCAAGCCTTTGCCTCATTCCTAAAGAAAAATCTTTTACTTTTTTAGTCGTATTCTTTAATCCGACCATTCTTAAAGATCTTATTATATCTGATTCAGTAATATTTTTCCCCATATACTGTGCGTGAATTTCCAAAATTTCTTTTGCAGTACAATTATCATAAAAAATTGGTGATTCAATAATACTTCCAATCTGACTTAGGATTTCTTCTCTGTTTTCTTGTAGATTTTTCCCAAAAATTTCAATACTACCTGATGTAATTGTTGATAAGGATAACATACATTTCATTAACGTTGTTTTTCCAGCACCATTCGGTCCTAAAAAACCATAGATTTCTCCTTCAGCAATTTGAAGGTTGATACCACTTAAAATTTCTTCTTTATCAATTGTTTTAAAAACTTCTTTTATTTCAACAATATTTCTCATTTCTATCTCTCTTTCTATATCCAGCTTAAAATGCAAGAATTATTCTTCCGGAGCATAAATACCAACTTATACAGTCTCTTTTTTATAGAAATCATCAAGGAATTATAACTTTCCTTCAATTAAACTCAGCTATGCTATTTGATACTAATATCTCGTCTTGAAATATTATAAATTGAAAATGAAGTAATCATTAAACTTATGAAACTTGCAAATAATAAAAAGAATAGGTTATCAGCAACATTATTAGATAAACTTCCTGGACTGACATTAGAAAGTAATGCTGCTAAACCAAGACCTGTAAGCATTGTTATAGCTGTTGAATGCTTAATCATCCCTAAAACAAATGGTAGTAACCCTATTAGTACTGTTCCAAACGTAATTCCAGCTAAGTTAATTAATTGATTAGCAACAGGGATATAACTAGATTCAGTGACAACAGCCATGAATCTAATGAATATTTGAATAACTAAATGTGCAGAAAAATGGGTAATAAATGCTATTAGGATGACTGAAAGAATTTTTCCCCATAGTAACTTTATTTTAGAAATAGGGTAAGAAAACAACTGAAAAATTGTTCTTCATTTAAATTCATCAATGATAATCGTAGATAATAAATAAGATTCAAAAATCAAAAATGCTGCTTTTGTAAATAAAGATGAAAACAATGATGCTACAATTGCCCAACCTTCCCATTTCCCAGTAATTCTAATAAGATTAGAATCCTGTCCAGTGAATTCTCCTAGTTTATTGTCAATACCTAACCCCATAATAATAATAGCTGTAATACCTAACACTATAAATAAGGTACACAACCAGGCTAAAAATAATTTAGATTTAGAAACTTTATTTAATTCAATTTTAATAAGCGACAACATAGATTCTTTCCTCCAAAGTGTAAATAAAGAATAAACTATTCAAACTAATCTCAACAAATATTTAAAAATAAGCTTATTTTTCAGACAATGGCACTATACATACTATCGGTATGTATATACTAAAAACAAACATACCTGCGGTATGTATAATAGATTTTTAATAACACACTTAAAGTATGTTATTTTTTAATTATCAAAATGTAAAATAGATCGTTCAATTGATAATACATAGATAGAAATTAGTATTAACAAGAATGTCATGGGACTACTTATTTACTATTTTTTTAAGTGATCAAATAAGTTGAAAATCACCTCCATCATTTCATCAGAAATTAACTGTACCCCTAGACCTTCAAAAGTAAGTTTAATGAAATTCATTTTACGCTTTAATTCGACTAATGAAAAAACGGAAATTTGAAAACCAATCCAAATATTTAGAGTCAAAACAATTAAATCTGCTAGCTCTTCTGGATATTCTGTTTTAATAGACCCATCTTCAACACCTTCGTAAACTTTTTCTCTAATTTCCGGTAAAAAATCAGAAAATAGACCTAGATACTGCTCTCCTAACAAACGTGGACTTCTTAGCATGATTGAGGCAGAATAAACGAGCCTTTGGTGTTCAAAATTAGAGAAAGAGTCCATCAAAGAATTTTGTATCTTTTCTAATCCAGTATTTCCTCTCCAATTATAATTTAAAATTTCTTGATTATTTTCGCTAATAATCGTTTGCAAAATATCATATTTAGACTCAAAATGATGATAAATAACACCTTTCGTTAATCCACCTAAGCCATCTATGATATCTTGTATTGACGTATTATCAAATCCTTTTTCCAAAAATAAGTTTTTAGAAACCTCTAGTATTTTTTTTCTAGTTTCATGTGAGTTTCTATTCCTTGCCATTTTAATCCCTTTCTATCATACCGACGGTATGTACTTCCATTGTAGTGAAAGAAACTAATAATGTCAAGTTCTTTATTTGAAAATGCAAAAAAAGCCTTATAATCAAGGCTTTTCATTATCGCTTCGCTAAAATGTTTTAACGAAAAATTTACCAGTAGTACCTTTTATCACTTAGATATTGTTCTTTTTGTTCTCTAGAATTATCATGATTTCTGATTCCTAACAATTCGTCTGCTGATGAAACTATTGGGTCTATCCAGTCAGCTTTGGATCTAATCCAATCAATTTCGTCCTTACTAAGTTTCCCTGCTATCTCCAATTTATCAGCCATCAGCCTTAAATCATTTGCAGTTTGGAAATCTTCTAGCATATTCAGAAGAGACATTGTCCGCTTCTTCTCTTCTTCGATTCTATTTTGTAATTTTCTTTTTCGCTCCTGCTCCTCTTCATATAGTCTTGCTCTCTCTTCACGTTCAAGTCGTAAGTTCTTAACTTTATAATACTCTTGGTAAATTAAAACGATTATTTCTGGTATTGATTGTTCAAGTGTGAATTCTTTAGTGTCTTTAATGTATTTTCCATCTATTATCTTAAATCTAAATTTTCCATTTGGAATATAGTCATACTTCTTTATTCTTGGTTTAAAAGCATATCTATTAAACTTAACGCCATCATTGTACTTCGCTAGTTCTTTAGCTTCTTCTTTTGTTAATTCATGACTTACTTTGTCTGTTGATTCTATAACTTCAAAACGAACAATATCCTTATCAATTTGAATATCCCAATTTGAAGTTACATTATCGCCGATTTTTTCAATTACAGTAACTAGTGTATCTAAAAAGCGATATAAACGCGGAAGAGAATTTAGTGAAATATTTTTTACAAATTTAGGTTCTTTTAAATCATTATATCTGTGCCTAGAATCAAAGTAAGGATAAGAAGCAGCTTTTTCCCTCTTATTCCACTCTGCAATTTTATCCCTTAGATTAGCTACAGATTTATGTAATCTCTTATTTGGAGACTGATTTAGATTTGAAACTGCTTCAATAATACGCTCTATTTTATCGTCCTCTAAAAATGATAATGAACTTCTTATACTAGTTGTATCAAGTTTAACAATATCTTCTTTTTTATCTTCCGTACTATCTTCTTTATGTTTAGCAACTTAAATTCTACTGTTCTTTAAACTTTTTCTATCAATATGAACCTCATTTACATCATTTTGTGGTAATGAAACGATAAGTTCACTTAAGTCTTGTCCAGTATTCTTACGATACCAATAACTCCCCTTTGGAATTGGGATTTCAAATTCTTTACATTTCTTGAGTAAGTCAGAATAACTTAAATCATATTTCAATGAAACTTGTTTCGCACTTATCTCCCAGATTTCTTCATAGAGTTCTTCTCTAGAAAAGGTCTTTATCATCTTCATTTGAAACACCTTTACCCTTATATTTTACATCACTGTTTTTATATTTACCAAGCGAAAACGCAAATTCAAAAACTTCTAATTCTTCACTTCTGCATTTTCGCTTAATATAAAAAGTAAATCTTGTTTTAAAGCGTTAAATTCCTCTATAATTTTATCTAAACTGGCTTCAATATTTTCAACACGGATCTCTGATAGCTTACCGTGATTGTATGAAATCATTCTTTCGGCGATAATATGATATGACCAACTCTCAGTGAAACGTCTATCTCTTTCTTCGTTATGAATAGCAAAACCAATTGGAAGAAGATTATTTCTAAGACCTATAGCAACTGCCTGTGAACTTATACCTAAATAATCACCAGCAATTTTTAATGTGATTTTATTTAATTTTCTAATATCTTCGTCGGTATATTTCGGCATGTTTGTACTCCTTTGTTATAATCCAAAATACAATATTATCTAATTTAAAATATCTTGATAGTATGCTATCTAGTTGCTTTCTCTAATAAAATGAATTTGTGGTACATCATACTCTGAAAGTTAATAATCTAAAATCTATTCAATGAAAAATTATTATTAAACAAAAATAATCTCTTCATATTTATAGTTATTATTTTTTCAAAGTAAATCCATTAATTATCTCCAGATTTAGATGTAAATAGTTATTTATTATCTAAGTTAAAACCAATCTGCCAAAATCCCATATCAAGTATTTTCATTTGAGGATACAGCATATCAGCAACAATAAAGTTTTTTTGAACTGAATTTAATTGTTCTAAGTTTCTCTCGTAAAAATCTACTAGTTGTAAAATAGATTTAATGTTATAGGTTCCACTTGCAATCTTTTGCGATCTTATTCCAGCAACAAAATATCTGTCATATGCCGGAACACAACCGAGTGTGCCCATCAGTATCTTTGTGATTAGTGTATCTGATAAGTTGTTTTTTGGCGCTGAACCCCTCACTGCACGCCTGATTTCATCATAATAATTAGCAATAAACTCATTAATTTCTTTTAGCAATTTTTGATTACTTTCATTTCTAAAATTTTTACATTCTATTCCTGCTAGAGAATCATATTTGTTGCTTAAAATCTCACTCACAACAGGGATGTGTACTCTATAATCCTTTTGTAATAGAAATGAAGAACCTCGATACATCCCCCAACTTGCCAAATAAAATGCAAGTTGTAAACTCAGGTAATCAAGATTCACATCATTCTCTTTTCGAGCTATCATAAAATGTGAATAGCAATGTTCCCACGAACGATATCTGTCATGTTCATCAGCTTTTAAATCGTTATAAAATTCAGTTGATGATTTAATTATCATATCGATTGTTTCCATACTTCCTGCTTTCCTAATCAATTTTCAAATATATAGCGTTTTCATTATTTTCTTAACCTATTATATCATTATTTGAAATCATAACCACCCGTCTAACGGGTGGTTTGCACCAGGGCTATAAGCCCAAATTACCAGCCAGCGCCTAAAGACGCTGGCTTTCACGTTGTTCAAGCCTCATTGCTCTTGACTCGTCACTTGCCTCT
>NZ_JAQFJI010000005.1:0-149340 GCF_030440055.1 Streptococcus sp. SO4 | reverse complement strand
GGATACGTCCAAGCGCACCTTTGTCCATTGGTGCTCCAACATGTTCATAAGCTGTGTTACCAGCTGCATCTTCTGCAAATAGGTAACGAGTAAACTGACCATTTTGTTCAGTGTACGTATTTGCTGGGACTTCACCTGTCACATGGATAACAGCTGGGTTGGTTTCAGTTGCCTCCGTTTCTGTCTTGATGCGATCAGCTTTCAAATATAAGCCCGCTCTTGAACCACCACCAAGATAGGAAGTATCTTCAGTTCCTAGACCTTGACGGTTATCAGCCGGCATAGCCAGGTAAGCTTTGACAATCTTACCTGAGTTATCAGTCACCTTAAGCTCAATGTTATTTGTTTCACCTGAATAAACGTATATTGCTTGATTTGCAGCATCATCATAAGGAATGTTCAATACTGGACGAACTGTTTCTTTTGGTGCTGGTTGTTCAACAACTACAGTAACTTCAATCTCGTCTGACTCTTTACCTTGGCTATCAACAGCTTTATACTTAACTGTATAAGTGCCTAGGGTATTTGTATCAACTGTCTTGGTTGCTGCGTTACCGTTTACTGAAACGACTTCAGCATGAACCTTATCACCTAGTGTTGCTTGGGCATCATCTTCTTTATCTGCTACTGTCACAAGAGATGTAAGGTCAAGTTGATTACCTTGTTGAACAGTTTTTTTGTTTCCTTCAACAGCTGATGCAATAGTTGGTGCTTGGTTTTCTACTGAGCGTGGTTGCCATCCAGCCACACTTGAGAAACCGCCTTCCATCACGTTCGAAATAGATGATACTTCTGTACCTGCAATCTTATCAGCCATTGTAAGGACAATCGTATCTTCAAACTTCCCGTGTTCGTAAGATTTGACAGTTGCCTTATCTGACTTCTGTGACACCCATGCAGCTGAGGCATTGTCACGTTTGACTGGAATCTCGACTGATTGACCTGCAGTATTTGTATAGCGCATGTAGGCAATTCCTGCATCGTGAGGAACCTTAAGAGTCACCTCTTTTTGCCCTGCAATAACAGCATCTTGATTAGTAGACAAGCTTGAAGGTTCAACTGTTGTCACACCGACAGATACTGGTACTGTACGACGGCTACTTTCAGTTCCGTTGACAGTTTGACTCACCTGTACCATTTGACGTGGTTTAATGGTTGTACCATCACCTTGGTTGTTGTTCAAGGCTGTTGGAAGCTCCCCTGTAGTCCAGTTTCCGCTGCTATCAACAGTGACATTGCCGATATTTTGCTCCTGACCATCTACATAAAGCTTGATAGTTGCACCTGGAGTTCCTGTCCCTGAAAGAGTACTTGAAGTTGAAGCTACTGTCTGAACTGGAACGTTGACAGAAGTATTGTTCAAATTTGGAGTCACATTTGGTGTCGCAACCTGACTCACCAAGTGCTTGTCATACTTACCTGAAATAGCATACCAGTTATTTCTTGGTAGCCCTGTCTTGGATTCAACTCCGGCAATATAAGAAATGTTTTGTGATGGGTCTTCAACTACTGTACGGTACTTAATAGTAAACTTGCGAGCGCTAGAAGCGTTAGCTAATTGAAGGACATAAACTTTTTTAGTGTCCCCCATGACACCGCTAAGACCATTTACTTTATTGTAATCATTTCCGACACTATTTTTGACACGCCATTCAAGTCTATTACCCGCATCCACATACTGAACACCTTCTGCATTTGCTGCTCCAGCATTAGACTCTTTATTTGCATCCTTCCAGCCATCGCGATCTACGTAAGCACCATCATAATCGGTAACAACATTATAAGGGTCAGATACATTCTTTGGAATTGTGAAATAGTAGTATCCTCCCATCTTATCGTACTGAGCCTCGTTAAAGGTTACAGTCCACTCCAATACTGGACGTCCTTGACCAGATGGGTCTGTAGGAACTGTCTTCCCATTGACAACCTCATAGTCATCCAGCTGTCTGTACTCAATCTTAGCACGTTGAGTCGGAGTCCCACTGTTTACTTGAGCATTTCGATTTTGGTAAACGTACTTAATATCCTTTCCTTCCATAGAACGATCTTGAGCACGTTCTTGTCCTGCTGCTCTACGGCTTCTAGACTTAGGTTGGGTAGCGGAAACTTCTGTTGTTTCGTCTGTTGGTACAGCTTTATCTTCTGTGGCTTCTGCATTTTCCTCTGCTGCTACAGCTTCTTCTGTTGCAACTGTTGCTGCTTTTTCTTCTTTGGTAGCAAGTTGAGCTACTGCCTCTTTGAGACTAGCAACCGCTGCATCTACTTGGTCTTGGCTAGCTTCTGCATTTTCCAAAACTTTTTGAGCCTGTTCAAGCACTGTGTTTAAACGAGAAAGAGAATCCTCTGTTTTTCCTGCCTTGTCCAAACCTTTCACTTCTGTCACCAACTGAGTCAAGGCTTCCTTGTTAACCACTTTGACTGTTGGTTTCTCTGCTACAACTGCCTCTTCAACTGCTGCTGGTTGAGCTGCTACAGTAGCGGGCGCTTTATAAGTCCCCACCTCTTCATCAGGGCTGGCCTTGCTATCCGAGTTGGTAGTGGTAGTTTCTACTTCCCCCTTACCAGCAACCGTATCTGCCTTAACTGTCGGAGTCACCAAAGTTGCCCCAACTGCAAAAACAAGCGAACAACCAAAAAGGAAGTGTTTCCCTTTTTTAATCATACGCCAATTCTTTTGAGCTGCATTTTTACGATTAAAATACATGACATTGTCTCCTTTTATAAAAAATAAAAGCATGTTTCCTACATACAATTTCATTATACAACACCCCTGATACATAGTCAATAAAAGGGTGTTTATTTTTTTTTTTTTTTGATTTTACCTGCTTTTTATACTAAAATTTTATAAAAAATATAATTCCGAGCATAATCTTTATTCTTTTTATAAGTCCTGTGATATAATAGAGAGCGATTGAAATTTATCCCGAATATTCATAAATAGTTTAGTATAGGAGAAACTCAATGAGAACATTATTAACTCAAAAAGAACAACGGCAATTAAGGGTTTTAGAATATTTATTTGAAAATCCAAGCTGGATTCATCTGGACCCTTTAGCAGAAGCTCTCGATATCAACACTCGTATCATTAAAAGCGATATCAAGGAAATGCGTGATGTCCTCTCTTGCTTTGAAATTCAATCTTCAACCGCTGGTATCAGACTAGCTAATAATGGCAATCTAGGCATTGAACGAATTTACCGCCACGTTTTACAAAATTCTTCTAACTTTCAGGTATTAAAAGCCTTCTTTTTATTAGAAGCACCGTTTACCTACGAACATCTAGCCCAAACACTCGATGTTTCACTACCTGCACTTCGCAAGAAAGTCGCTGAGATTAACAGTGTCTTGCAAAACAATTACCGCTTCAAACTCAAGGTCACTCCAATCTCTATCATTGGTGATGAAAGAGACATCCGCTTCTTTTTCGCCCAGTACTTCCATGAAGCCTATGGTTACTTCAAATGGCCGTTTATTGATTCTAAGGAAGATATCGAAGGATTTGTTCGTTTCTTCCTAGATATAACAGGCTTCCCTGCCAACTATGCAAACCTACTTCAGATAGAAACACTAGTCGCTGTTAATTTGCACCGTTTTAGAATTGGTGCTACTATTCAAACAACAGGTGATTCTTCAAGTGTTCTCCCTTTATATGACCAACTCTCTGAATTTAAGAACCAGCTTGAACCTCTGGCTAAGGGGCTGAACATTGAAATTAACCGTGACACTTTAGATCAACTGTTTTACTCTTATACCCAAGAAGGAATCTTCTTTACAGTTGAGGAATTCCTAGATGCACGATCAGTTGATAAACAAGTCAACCGATCTTACCACGCTGCCCGAGATGTCCTTGATAACTTAACACGTGAGTTTGGCGTTCAATTTTCAAATACAGATGAACTAGTCTGGCATTTGCACAACACCGCCCTTCTTGAACGTCAAGAAATCAACTCCGAATCCATCATTTCACATAACAAATCCTATGCTCTCAACAAAATTAAGAAATTTTTCCCTGAATTTTATGAAGCATCTGTTTTCGAAATGATGCGCTACAAGTCTAGCCTGGGACAAAAAGAACATGCCTATGCAGTTGTTCATCTTGTCTATACCCTTTTTACTCACGCTTCAGATTTGATGGAACAACTGTTAGAAGCTCATAGTAACATTCGTGTCCTTGTTTTGAGTGAGTTTGACTTTGCCCACCCTCATGCTTTAATCTCTCTTTATAGATTCTACACCTCTAAAAATATCCAATTTGAAACTTGGGATAAGGAGACACTAGATGTTGATGAGATTATGAATGCTGGATATGATGCCATTTTGACAAACTTCGATATAGATGAACTAAAACATCCAAATCTAATCAATATCGGTCGCATGTCCAATCTTCAGGTTATTAACCAACTGAACACTATCTCGATTGGTAAACTTTAAGGAAGTCTATTGAAGAATAGATTTGCTCAGACATTAGAATCTTAGAGAACAATTCCCATAACCTATAAAAGCGAAGATACCAGAACTCTAACTATCGAAATTCTGGTATCTTCGCTTTTTACTATTTTGATTTTAAAAAAAAAAGGAAATTTAGTGCTTTAAACCGAAAAGACTCTTTCTGCTACTTGTATAGTTTCTATTTCTCTATCCTTGCTTCTGCATCTGCCACTACTTGGGCAAGGCTGGTTTGGCTCAACTCCTGCTCCATGGCTAGCTGAATCTTTTGTAATTTCTCATCTAAAACTCCATGGATATTTGCACCAACTGGGCAGGCTGGATTGGGATTGTCGTGAAAACTAAAGAGTTGACCTGTTTTTCCTAGACACTCAACTGCTTGGTAAACATCTAAAAGACTGATATCCTCTAGGTCTTTGATAATCTCTGCCCCTCCAGTTCCACGCGCAACTGAGATCAACTCTGCCTTTTTCAGTTGAGATAAGGTCTTACGTATAATGACAGGATTGACTCCAACGCTACTAGCAAGAAAATCACTAGTCACCTTACTTTCTTTCCCTTTTAAGGCTATGATAATCAACATATGGGTCGCGATGGTAAATCGACTTGAAATTTGCATAAGGTTCTCCTTTTTCTATTAGACTAGTTCGTTTTTTACTTATATTTATTATATCTCTTGTAGTTGTAATGTCAAGAGTTACCACTTAACCAGTCATCTAGTTCTGCATCATGCCCTTGACTTTGGGCAATTTCATGAAGTAGTTCCTGATTATGGGTATGGTGAATCCCATTAACCAAGCTTTCATAATAAACTTGGTAGTAGGGTAATTGTAACTCTTTGGCTAGTTGTAATTCTGCCTCAATATCATAATCAACCCGACGAAAATCGATATCTTTCAATCCTTTTTCATCAAATTCTAATATCATGTACTGGGCCCGCAAGTCCTTGCGTAAATTCTCAGATAAAAAGAAGGGTTGACCAATGGAACCTGGATTCAGGATAAGCTGGCCACTACTACCATACCGAAGAAACTGTTGATGGATATGCCCGTAAATGGCAATATCACAGTCTGGATTGGTAACAAGACGGTCAAAGTCCTCTTGCTTCCCAAGATGAATCAGCTCTCGTCCCCAATTTTTATCAGGCAAGTGGTGGCTAACCCCTAGCTTCAAATCTCCAAACTGGCGGTGCACTTGCAAGGGATAGTTCTGCAGTGCCTCAATCTCCTCGATGCTGAGTTCTTCCATGATATACTGACATTGGCGTAAGAGATAACGATGACTGGGTCTACTTTCATCCAACTGACGATGGCAAGCGCGCCATAAGCTCTCCTCCCAATTCCCTAAAACTCTAAGGGTGATGGGTAAAGTGTCCAATATCTGGAGAATATTTTTTCGTCCTGTTCCAGGCATGAGAATATCTCCTAAGAGCCAATACTCATCAACCTCTGACTTCTGGGCATCTGCCAGAACAGCTTCTAAGGCTGTTGTATTGCCATGTATATCCGATAATACTGCGATTTTTGTCATATCTCTTCCTCTTAGCTTTTCTAGTTTTATTATAACAAACTCCAAGTCAAAGTCAAAAAGCATCTATATTCCTATCGTTTTTTACTTTACTTTTTTAGTGAAAAGGAATACAATGAAGGTAATAAGAATGAGGAGGTTTTTGCTATGGCACAACGTTATGAAAACATCATGGTAGCGGTTGACGGTTCTAAGGAAGCTGACTTGGCTTTCATCAAAGGGGTTCATTCAGCACTACGTAACCAAGCAAAACTAACGATTGCCCATGTTATTGACACACGTGCTCTTCAAAGCATCTCAACATTTGATGCCGAAGTTTACGAAGAATTGCAAGTAGAGGCCAACGATTTGATGGCAGAATATGAAAAGCGTGCAAGAGATGCTGGTCTCACAGACATAAAAGTTGTTATTGAGATGGGAAATCCTAAAACTCTATTAGCTAAAACAATTCCAGATAAAGAAAAGGTTGATTTGATTTTAGTTGGGGCAACAGGACTCAATGCTTTTGAGCGCCTGCTAGTTGGTTCTTCATCAGAATATATCCTACGCCATACCAGCGTAGACCTTCTCGTCGTTAGAGATAAGGATAAAACTTTGTAATAAAAACAGAAATGAGGTTGGGATTTTTCTCCTAACCTCATTTTTTTATAAACTATTGATGTCGTAGTTGAAACTCAGAACTCAAAACATCATTCCAGGCTTCCTCTGCTCTCGCCTATTTTTTATCTTCTCTTTCCTTATGGCGCTCGTAGGCCTTTATCTGGCGCTCAATTTCCTTTTTAATAGCAGGCTCTGGAGCGTATTTTTCTTCCCAGTCATCTGGTTTTAGGATTTTGTGGGTCACTGGATCAAAATGAGCTTTTCCATCAGGGAACATTTTCCCCATATTGGCTTGATGGACAATGTCAAAAATCCGCTCTGGATCCACCCCCATCAAAACAAAGCTACCATAGGTGAAGTATAGGGTGTCAATCAAGGCGTCTACTTGCCCTACCAAATCTTGCTTAGCAGGTGTCTTCTTGACTACTTTCTCTGCTGCTTGATCAAGAGCTTGGTGTAGCTGTCCAACTGCCTGTTCGAAATCTTCTTCAGAAGAGCTAGCAGCTCGGACAAACTCCACCAATTCTTCTATCTTAAATCCTGCTCTATGGGTTGCACCTTCTAAATCCCAAGCTTGTGGCTCTTCCTGAGTTCGTTCATCCATCATGTGATGGAAGGTCTTGACCTTATTAAAATGGTAATCACGGCTGACAAAGACTTTTTCTGAAGCCAAAACACCAAAATGTTCCAAGGCCTTATGAATCCCATCTTGCTGGTTGCTGGTTGTGATATGCTTCGCGACTTCCTTGACACTGCTACTACCGTTGCCCATAGCGACTGACATCCCAACACCCGCCAGCATCTCTAAGTCATTGTCCGAGTCACCAAAGGCCATGACTTGATTGAGATCAAAACCATACTCTTTTCCGACTCGGCGAATGCCTTCTAACTTGGAATTTCCTTGGTTGATGACATCGGCTGCAAAAGGATTACTGCGAGTTAATTTCAAGTCTTTAAAATCAGCTGCTGCTTTCTCAGATTCTTCTGGCGTCATTAGCATCAAAACTTGATAAATGGGCTGATTCATCAAGTGAAGCAAGTCTTCTTCCTTCTGAGGAACAATCTTACTCACCATTCGATTAAAGGAATGACTAACTGTACGAGTCAACATAGAGGGGACAAAACGACTCACCCTTTGAGAAAAAGAACCTAGGCCAAAAGACATGATTTTCGAACCCAGCATGGCATCCTTGGTCCCTAGGGCAATCTCCTTGCCCTCTTTTTTGGCATAGGTGATCAACTGCCGTAAATGAGACTTGGAAAGAGGACTTGTAAACAAGACTCTGTTTTTATTAAAGATATATTGGCCATTATAGGTTACGGCAAAATCCAGATCTAAATCTTCCATTAAATCCTTAACAAAAAAAGGTCCTCGCCCTGTCGCTACTCCAACAAGCACCCCCTGGTCCTTCACAATCTTAATCGCATCCTTAGTGGATTTCAAAACACTCTTGCGATCGTTGACCAGTGTTCCATCGATATCAAAAAAAACAGCTTTGACTTCCATCCTACCTCAATCTCCCCTTTTGTGATACAATGATTATACCACATTTCAGAAAGAGTGAGTAAATCATGCCTAAGAAAATCCTTGTTTTACATACGGGTGGTACTATTTCCATGCAAGCCGATGACTCTGGCGCTGTTGTGACTAGTCAAGACAACCCTATGAATCATGTATCCAATCCACTTGAGGGAGTTGAAGTCCACGCACTTGACTTTTTTAATCTGCCAAGTCCCCATATTAAACCAAAGCATATGCTGGCCCTCTATCAAAAAATCAAAGAGGAGGCTGATCGTTATGACGGTTTCGTGATTACACATGGGACAGATACCTTGGAGGAAACTGCCTATTTCCTTGATACTATGGAGGTTCCTCACAAACCGATTGTACTAACAGGTGCCATGCGTAGTTCCAACGAACTTGGAAGCGATGGTGTCTACAATTATCTCAGTGCCCTACGCGTAGCGAGTGACGATAAGGCTGCTGATAAGGGGGTCTTGGTCGTGATGAATGACGAAATTCACGCTGCTAAGTATGTGACCAAGACGCACACGACAAATGTTAGCACCTTTCAAACGCCGACCCACGGCCCTCTTGGGCTCATCATGAAACACGAGATTCTCTACTTCAAAACAGCTGAACCCCGTGTTCGTTTTGACCTTGATAAGATTCAAGGCTTGGTCCCTATTATCCCTGTCTATGCTGGTATGACAGAAGAACTCCTTGATTTACTTCCCGTTGACCAACTGGATGGACTCATTATCCAGGCTTTCGGTGCTGGAAATGTTCCCAAGGAAACAGCACAAAAATTGAACTCCCTTATCCAAGAAGGACTCCCAATCGCCTTGGTCTCTCGTTGTTTTAACGGGATTGCCGAACCTGTCTATGCCTACGAGGGAGGTGGCGTTTGCCTGCAAAATGCTGGTGTCTTCTTTGTCAAAGAGTTAAACGCTCAAAAGGCCCGTCTCAAACTCCTCATTGCTATCAATGCTGGCCTTAGAGGAGAGGAATTACGAGCCTATATGGAAGGATAATACTCTTCGAAAATCAAATTCAAACCTCGTCAACGTCGCCTTGCGTAGATATATGTAACTGACTTCGTCAGTCTTATCTACAACCTCAAAGCAGTGCTTTGAGCAACCTGCGGCTAATTTCCTAGTTTGCTCTTTGATTTTCATTGAGTATAAAAAAGTCGGTGAGATAGAAATTACTAGATCAAGTCTTGTTTTCTAGTCACCCCCGCAAGCCTTCTACCATCAACTTGATGCTTGAACTATTGGCTAAAAAGTTTTTACTACTAAAAAGCGAGGTCGGGATAAAAATCCCGACCTCTTCTTGTTAATCTTTACGAGTTGAATGACGTTCTACTAAACCATGTGGCAAAAGAACTTCACGTTCTTCTAACTCTTCCTTATGCATAATCTTCGTCAACATACGCATACTAATCGCACCAAGGTCATACAAAGGTTGCGCAATGGTGGTTAGGTTTGGACGAGTGTAACGCGCAATTTGCGAATCATCACTGGTGATAATTTCAAAGTCTTCTGGTACAGAAACTCCCTTGTCAGCAAGTCCGTTCAACACACCTGCTGCCAGTTCATCTCCTGTAACAATCGCTGCTGTTGCTTTAGAAGAAATCAAACGTTCTGCCAAGGCATAACCATCATCATAACGGTATTTTGATTCGAAAACAAGACCTTCACTGTAGTTGATTCCCGCTTCTTTCAAAGCATCTTTGTAACCAGCCAAGCGAATCTTACCATTAATATCATCCACTAATGGTCCACTAACGAAGGCAATTTTTTTGTTTCGCTTCAAAAGATGACGGACTGCATCAACTGTAGCATGTTTATAGTCAATATTGACACTTGGAAGTTGGTGCTCCACATCTACTGTTCCTGCAAGAACCACAGGTGTGCGTGAGCGTGAAAACTCTGAGCGAATCTTCTCAGTTAAATGATAACCCATGAAGATAACGCCATCCACCTGTTTAGAAAAGAGAGTATTGACCACAGATACTTCCTTTTCATCATCCTCGTCGCTATTGGCAAGGACGATATTGTATTTGTACATCTCCGCGATATCATCAATCCCTTTAGCAAGGGTAGAGAAATAAGTGTTTGTGATATCTGGAATAACAACTCCAACTGTTGTAGTTTTCTTACTTGCTAGACCACGAGCTACTGCGTTAGGACGGTAGTCAAGGCGATCAATGACCTCTAGAACTTTCTTACGGGTGTTTTCCTTGACATTCTTATTGCCATTGACAACACGACTGACAGTCGCCATTGACACTCCCGCTTCTCGGGCAACGTCATAAATTGTTACTGTATCATCTGTGTTCATTCCGTTTCCTTTCTACTTTGAAAATTTTGTTTTCATGATTCCACTGTTCTCATTTTACCACTAATTGTAAGCATTTTCAAGCATTTGATGAAGATTCGTTGAAAAAATTTCAAAATCATTCTCATCTTTTTAAAGGTAGTTGACTTTTCTTGATTTTTCTAGCAGTTTGCAGTATGATAATAAGAAAATCAATCAGGAGATAGGGATGGCTTTTACAGATTCTCATAGACGATGTGCCAGTTTCGGTGTGGTGACCAATTTACCCGACGATGTTATCGACTCAATCTGGTATATAATCGATCATTTTTTAAAGCATGTTTTTGAGCTAGAAGATGAATTGGAATTTCGACTTTTGAATCATGAAGGCTCCATCACTTTTCGTTTTTCTAGTCAACATCTACCAACAACGATTGACTTCGACTTCAATCATCCCTTTGACCCACTCTATCCACCTAAAGTTCTGGTCATGGATATGGATGGGAAGGAAACCATTCTCCTACCAGAAGAAAATGACCTATTTTAAAAACTCTAGTCTCCTCTATCTACTTAGGAAACTAGAGTTTTCTTTTTGCTAATAAATGGAACGACTGACTACTATACCACTTGGTTTGGTGTATTCTAAGTCAAGATAATCCTGATAAGTTCCTGGGACGATAAATCCTTGGGGGCTGAGAATATCTGTTCCAGCTTTACCCACGATAGAGTCAGCCAATAAGACACAATTTGTGCTGAGAACAAAATAGGTCTTAAACTTGGACGAACTGAACTTATAAAGAGTGGCATCTGCTTCGTGTTTCAGCTGATAAGAGTAGGTATGCTTGATCTCCCCTTCTCTTCTTTTCATGAGTTGAGAACTTGGTTCCCAAGGAATTAAGAGTCCTTCAATTTCTCTCAGTTGTTCTTCTATAGCTTTTTTCTGTTGCTCAGACAAGCTTAAGCCGTAGGCGAATAGAGTTTTCTGACTTTCTCTCTTACAGAGTTCGATGTATTTCTCTTTATTAGCCTTAAACAAAACTCCATCCCCAATCATCCCAAATAAACGCTCCGAGTGCGGATCATAAGAACCATAGGAAATAACCTGACCTTGATAGCAGATATCCACATGCCCCATGGCTAAAAAGAAAGAGGATTCTGAAGCATGGATAAAAATTTCCATATCAACTGTCTGGTCATTTTTTCTCTCTGAATGTACTTTCCCTTCTTCGGACTCATGATTAGAAAACCATTTATTCAATCGACGTAGGGTATTGATAGGAATTAGAGCTGTTACAAAAATGGGCAGGGTCATTCGTATCTTCCGCTTAAGCCTAGGATTACGGATTCCTTTTTCAAAAAAGAAACCATCTCTGAGACTACTTGCCCCTAACATCAGTAAGTAAAAACCAAGTAAGAGCAATTCAAAATTTGTTGCATCATGAAAAGGGGAGATACTATAGAGACCAAATCCCATCATCCACAAAGCATCAAATAAGTAATTGAGCCTCGGATGGATATGATTATTTCGGTAAATCAACCAGGTAATCAGGCTAATTAAACCTGTAAACAATTGATAACTTCCAATAGCAATGACTAAGACATAGAGAGCTATCCCTTGCAGGATGACTGAATCAAATAGAATGACAGCAAGTCCTAACTTGGCTATAGTTACAAAAATATTTTCTCTACGGGACTTTTCCTGAAACCATCGTGTCAATAAATGCCAAACAGTCGACAAGGAAAAGTAGGCCATCAAGAGTTGATAACCAAGCCTCGGTACAATCTGTCCAAAACAAATCAAGAGAAGACCGAGGATAATAGCTAGCATTCCTTCCCCTAGACTTTTCCATTTACTATAAGTTTCGAAAAACTTAGGCATTTTCTTTCTCCAATTGACGATACAAGTGGCGGATCGGTTGTTTCAGTGTTGGATGGATGAAATGCGGAGCTATTTCTTGGAGTGATTCTAAGACAAAGAGGCGTTCAGCAATATAAGGATGAGGTAAAATGAGGTCGTCTGTATAGATGATCTGATCCTCTACAAAAAGCAAATCCAGGTCAATCAAGCGAGGTCCCCAATGAACCTCTCTAACCCGTCCCATCTCTGATTCAATCTCTAACAAGGTTTCTAACAAGATTGGAGCTGGCAACCAGGTTTCCACTTCAATGACTTGATTGGCAAAGCTATCCTGCTCCACACCACCCCAAGGCTCGGTCGTAATCACACTAGATTCTTTGAGAATATGGATACCACGAGCTTGCATTTTGTCAATCGCTTGCTGGAGATTAGCCGTCTTATCCCCCATATTGCTTCCTAAAGCGATAAAGGCACGCTGTTTGCGACGGTGGATGGTTACTGAACAAGTATCCAGCGGTAGATGGATAGGTGCCCAAGGTTTTTTTAGCTCCAGTTCAATCTCTTGAACGAGAGGGTAGGTCTCAAAAGTACGCTCTACTAGTTTGTAGGCTACTGTTTCAATCAAGTCCTCAGTATTTTCCTGAAACCATGTCGTCCATTGCTGGCAAAGTTCTCCGTAATGGACAGAAGCAGTTAAATCCAAGTCTGTCGCAGCCTTGGTCATATCATAGGATAGGGTGGCTGAAACGACAAACTTCTGCCCCAGTTCCTTCTCACTAGGAAAGAGTCCATGAAAGGCGAAAATTTCTAGGTCTTTAATTCGCAGTTGATCCATAACTAGTCCTTTCTAGAAAAATCCGCTTGACGCGGATTTTTTATAGTCCCATCAGACGATAAGCCTGATCCCGAAGATCCTTATCTGTCTCAAATAGACCACGAGCTACTGTAGTCAAGGTCGCAGTTCCTGGTTTTCGAACACCACGCATACTCATACACATATGCTCTGCTTCAATGACAACAAAAGCTCCCTTAGCACCCAAATACTCCATTAAGGCATCAGCAACTTCGATATTCAAACGCTCTTGAATCTGTGGCTTTTTAGAGTAAACTTCCACAGTACGAGCTAACTTTGATAAACCTGCTACACGCCCATCTGGGATATAGGCAATGTGAGCTCGACCATAAAATGGTAAGAAGTGATGTTCACACATGGTATGGAAAAAGATATCCTTTTCCACTACCATATTGTCATCGATAATCTCAAAGGATTTTGACAGGTGCTCTTCAGCAGTTTGCCCAAGACCTGAAAAAATCTCTTGGTACATACGAGCGACACGGGCTGGTGTTTCCTGCAAGCCTTCGCGATTTGCATCCTCACCAACTGCCTCGATAATCATTTTTACAGCTTCTTCAATCTTTTGTGTATCCATTCTAATTCTTCCCCTCCATTAGGTAGGCTCTCACTTGGGCTAAAAAGTATAATGAACCCGTGATAATCCTAACTGTTTTTTTCTCTTCATTTTCTGATAATTTTTGATCTAGAAATTCTTGCCAATCTTGGTAGTTGAGATTTCTAGAATCAGCCAGCTCTTTCAAGACTTTTTCATCCGTCGCCCGACTATCCTCAAAATGAGTTAGCGTAATCTTAGTACCGGGCAAGGTTTCTAGCAAGTCCAACATATCCTCCAAGGCCTTGGTTTTGATACAAGTAAAGAGGATTTCCTTATGATAATCCGCAAATCGTTCTTTCAAGGTAGCCAACAAGGCCTTGATAGCATGAGGATTGTGTGCTCCATCCAAGATCATCAAGGGTTCTCTAGAAACAACTTCCAAGCGTCCAGGCCATCTTGTTTCTTCCAGAGCTTGAGCCACTAAGTCATTACTTGCCAATTCTCGTCCAATCTCTTGGCAATAAGTATCTAACAAAGCCAGCGCCATCCCAGCATTCTCTACCTGGTGCAAACCAAGCAATCCTGTCTGGAAGCAACCTTGTCTAACAGAACTTGTATAGTCAAATACCTCTCCAGTGACAATACTCTCATGATAGCTTACCTGATAATCTCTTCCATAAACAATTCTAGCAGCCTGTTTTTCCTCTGCAATCTGGTCTATCATAGCCAAGGCTTCTGCGGCAATGTGACCAGTCACTAGAGGAACTCCTTGTTTGATAATCCCTGCTTTCTGCTCTGCGATGGCTTCTAGACTGTCACCCAGTAGGGCTACATGATCCAACCCAATGGTAGTGATGCCTGTTAGGATGGGTTGACAGACATTGGTGCTATCCAAAAGTCCGCCCATACCAACTTCCATAATCGCCACATCGACTTGCTCAGAAGCAAAATAGTCATAAGCTATAGCAGTGATAATCTCAAATTCTGTCGTTCCTTGCAAGGTTTGAGCATGCTCTCCTTCAAGTAGTGAACGATAATCCACCATCAAGGACTCTAATCTTGCTTCTGGGATAGATTCCCCATTAATGACAATCTGATCGGTATAATGAATCAGATAAGGAGAGCTAAAGACACCAACTCTTAGTCCCATCTTTTCCAACAGATTCTTCAAAAAAGCTATAGTAGAGCCCTTTCCATTGGTTCCACCAATATGGATAACCTTGAGTTTAAGATGGGGATTACCACGTAAGGCTAATAGCTCCACCATCCTCTCCAGACCAAAATGCGGTTGATCTGTCCGGTAGTTTGCTATCCACTGGTTCGTTTCGTTTTTATTCATGTTATTTATATTGTTTCAAATCTAAATTTTCCGCATGGTCTGCCAGACGGATGGCTGATGCAATTTCGATTGCCATCTTGTGGCTGGCTACATCATGCACGCGCACCACTTCTACACCCTGTCTAGCAGCAATGCTGGTCACATGAGCCGAAGCAATATCACGATTGCGGAAGCCAGCTTCAGTATCTGGATTGACTTCAAATCCATTTTCTTCAAGGATATTGATGACAAAGCGCTTGCGAGAAACTCCTAAAAAGATAGGATAGCCCATTTTGTGCAATTTTCCAAGATCACGTAGGAGGATGAGATTTTCCTTTTTGGTCAAGCCAAAGCCAATCCCAGGATCCAGCATGATATTTCCTTTCGAAATTCCTGCTTTTTCCGCTCTTGCTAGAGCACGGTCAAAGAAGGCTGTCATCAATTCTTCTACTGGTAGTTGTTCAAAGTCTGCCAAGTCTTCCTTTGTAAAAGTCTCTCCAAATCCAAAATGAGGAAATATGAGTGAACTAGGGTGCTGAGGGCGTGCCATAACTGGATTAAACATGATGACTACCTGAGCTCCAAACCTGGCAACCACCTCTGCCATCTTCTCATCACCCATGAGACCCGTAATGTCATTGACTATATTAGCCCCAGCTCGTAAAGCCGCTTCTGCCACCTGACTCTTCCAAGTATCTACCGAAATACGAACATCACTTTCTTGACGAATAGCCTGAATGACTGGAACCACACGCTGGATTTCCTCTTCTATCTCAACATAGCTACTTCCAGGTCGAGTAGACTCTCCACCGATATCTAAAATAGTGGCACCTTCAGCTATCAATTTTCGAGCCTGTTTCAAGGCTTCGTCTATAGCAAAAAACTTGCCCCCATCAGAAAAAGAATCTGGGGTGACATTGATAATTCCACAAATAGCTGTTTTTGTAAGATTGTCTCTTTTTTCCACGATTATCACTCAAATTTCATTTAAATTGGTATTCCTCTATTTTACTGTTTTTTTTGGATTCTGTCCAATTATCCCTCGGTACTCCCATACTTTAAAAGAACGCAAAAAAGGAGAAACTGAGTTCTCCTTTTTTATATTCTTATTTTTCAGTCAAAGCTGCAAGTCCTGGAAGAACTTTACCTTCAAGAAGTTCCATTGATGCTCCACCACCAGTAGAGATCCATGAGAACTTGTCTGCACGGCCAAGGTTGATAGCTGCGGCAGCTGAGTCACCACCACCGATGATTGATTTAACGCCTGGTTGTTTCACGATAGCGTCCATCACACCGATTGTACCAGCTTGGAAGTCAGGGTTTTCAAATACACCCATAGGTCCGTTCCATACAACTGTTTTAGCACCAGTCAAAGCTTCGTCAAATTTAGCGATAGATTTTGGACCGATGTCAAGACCAAGGAAACCTGGGTCAACTGCTTCACCTTCAGTGTCTTTCACTTCAGTGTAGTCAGCAAATGCGTTCGCTTCTTTTGAGTCAACTGGCAAGATCAATTTGCCGTTGGCTTTTTCAAGAAGAGCTTTCGCAACATCCAATTTATCTTCTTCTACAAGTGAGTTACCGATTTCGATACCTTGTGCTTTGTAGAATGTGTAAGTCATACCACCACCGATAAGAACTTTATCAGCTTTTTCAAGCAAGTTTTCGATAACACCGATCTTGTCTGAAACTTTTGAACCACCAAGGATAGCCACGAATGGACGTTCTGGAGCTTCAACTGCTTCTTGGATGTAAGCAATTTCGTTTTCAAGAAGGAATCCAGCGACTGCTTTTTCAACGTTTGCTGAGATACCAACGTTAGATGCGTGTGCACGGTGAGCAGTACCGAATGCATCGTTTACGAAGATACCATCTCCAAGTGATGCCCAGTATTTACCAAGTTCAGGATCGTTTTTAGATTCTTTCTTGCCGTCAACATCTTCGTAACGAGTGTTTTCAACCAAAAGAACTTGTCCATCTTCAAGAGCGTTGATAGCCGCTTCCAATTCAGCACCACGAGTTACACCTGGAAGGAAAGTAACTTCTTGACCCAATTTAGCAGCCAAGTCAGCAGCTACAGGAGCAAGTGATTTACCAGCTTTGTCTGCTTCTTCTTTTACACGTCCAAGGTGAGAGAAGAGGATTGCGCGTCCACCTTGTTCAAGGATGTACTTGATAGTTGGAAGAGCTGCAGTGATACGGTTGTCATTAGTAATCACGCCATCTTTTACAGGAACGTTGAAGTCAACACGAACGAGAACTTTTTTCCCTTTCAACTCAACGTCTTTAACAGTCAATTTTGCCATTTGGAAAGACTCCTTAATTTTTTTTACGTGTTAATTATATCACAAAATCAATAAAAGAGATAGCAAAACCTTAAACTTTTATCCACAACAATTTTTCTCGATTAATTCAGGACAGTGCCTTGTAACTACGACAGAATACTCTACCATTTTTATTCTCCTCCCCTATACAAAAAGATTTGACTCTTAAAAGTCAAATCTTTTTTATTAAATATGAAGTCAGTGTTAGATACACTCTCTATCTTAATCTTCTTTTTTCTTTTGAGCGAGAAGTCCAAAACCACCTAGAACTCCGACCAAGCCAAGGGCTAGGAGGTTTGCATCTACTTCTGCACTTGTATTTGGAAGTTGTTTTCCTTCAGTCTTTTCAGTTTGTACTTGTACTTCTGCTTTTGCTGGTTCTTGCTTCGCTGCTTGGCTTGCTTGAACTGGCGAAACGGATGTTTCAGTCTTAGGTTCTGTTTTTGTAGTTTCCTGCTTAGTATCTTGAGTCGCTGGAGCAGGTGTAACTGGTCTGTCACCTGGTACTTTAACTATTTTTGTACCGACTTCAACAATCTCAGTTACTGCTTCCTTGAGAACTTCCGTTCCCTTAAGACTGCGATGTCCTTCAGAATCAATCTCTACAAGGTTTCTACGAAGACCTGCAACTCCTACTTGAACCAAGCGTCGTTCTCCTACTGGGAGGCTAGGATTTACTCTTTCTTCATGTCCATATGCAAGAACTTCTTTTTCCACAACCAAGCTTGGTTTCTTAACTTCTAAGACTTTTGGACCGTCAAGCGGTTGAGTGCTACTTTCAATCTTAGTACCAACCTCAGTAATCTCTGCCACTGCTTCCTTGACGACTTCTGTCTTAAGAAGAGTACGGTTGCCTTTGGCATCCACTTCAATCAAATGACGGATTTGTCCTTCTGCACCAGCCTGAACGACTCGACGTTCACCCAACAAGAGGTCTCCTGACGGACGTTCTTGACGCTCGAATGCTTGAGTTCCTGTCTCAACCACTAATTCAGGTAGTGCTTCAACTGTTGGCGCAGTTTCACCTTCTTCTAAGCTACCCACATGATGGCTTTCTTTAACAAGGAGTTTTTTGTTGAGTTCTTCCTTGAGGTTGGCAAATGCTTCTGGACTTGGATTTGTTGAGCCAATAAGAGTTTCTGCTTGAGCGATGATTGGATCGTCTGCATTTTTCTCACGAACTTTTCCTAGAAGAGTTTCAAGCTCTTCCTTAGCTGTTTGATAAAGCTGTACACCATTCAAGTCAGAACCTGCTTGTTTCAAGTCGTTCAAGGCTTGGTTGACTGCTTCTTGACTAGCATCATGATTTTCTAAGATCGCTTTCGCTGCATCAATCTTCTCAACTAGAGCTGCTTGTTTTGCTGCATCAGCAAATGTATAAGCTATTGTTTCTTTGCGTCCTTGGGCAGATGTGATTTCTTGTTTCAGATATTCGTCGTTAATGGCTGTCTTAGGTGATACTAGAACATCAAACTCGACAGTTTGACCTTGATAGTGCAATTGAAGTTTTTGACGGCCTGTTTTTTGAGCATCATAGCCTGTAATTTCGACTCCTTGGTCTGTAAAGCTATGTTCTGTCTCAGTTTCATCGTCATACAAAGCCTTGAAGCGTCCTTCTGATAAGTCCAGAGCATCACCTACCAAGTAATCAATTTTCGGTTGTTTGCTAATATACAAGGCTGCGACTTCTTTTGGACCAGCTTCTTCACCAGTCACTTGAACCTTGAAGCTGCCTGCAACTGGAAGACCAAGATAGGCTACTGTCAACTCTTGTTCACCATGGTGATGAGCATCGTAGCCGTTGACTAAAACACCTGCATGACTGAGGTTGATGACTTCATCTGCTTCTTCACCCTCGTATTTGACACGGAGAAGACCACCTTTGAGATTCAAGTCCTCACCATCTTGGTAACTTGTCTTTTTAGGTGCTACTTCTAGACTGACAGCCTTAATCTTTCTTTCATCCTGAGGAATCGTTACAGCAAGGGTATTACTGATTTCTTTACCCGGCAATTGTGTTCGGTAGTAAAGAAGACTTGGACGTTTTTCAAAGCTCAATGGATCTGTCGCCAAATCTCCTCCACCTGCTGTATTTAAGGTAGCGATTGGAGTTTGTGAATCTGCCTTGTCATAGACTGTGATGGTTGCCCCAGCAGGAACTTCTGAGAATCCAAGCTGAATCTTATTGTCCGTTAGGACACGCGCTGCCACTTTAGCCATTGGAATGTTTTGACTCTCCGTATCAAGAGCTTCATACATCTTCCAGTTGTAGATACGAATGGCTTTCCATGGTGTTCCATTGTCAGACGTGATGACGTTTAAGCGCCAGTCTTGGGCCGTAATTGGACTATCAAGAGTAATGTCTGAAACATGGGCTTTATTGCCACGAACTGCTTTAGCCAGTTTCCATTCTCCAGCTTCATCCTTGTAGTAGAGGTCGAAGTCTTTGGTATTCATCAAACCATCGTTGACGGATTCTCCACCAGCACCGGCATGGTCCATGACCCATCTAACAACACGGCGTGGTTGTGTCAATCGAATATCAACGCTACCACTCAACTGAGCAGAAGACCATTTATCAGATAGGCTGGTGATCGTACCATTCAACATACCTTCGATACCTTCGCCGCCTTCTGTATTTGGGAAGGTACTTCCGATAACAGTCGCTCCTGGAACGATGTTTTCTGCTAGAGGTCTTGGAAGACTGGTATCTTGGACAGTCATGCCCCAGTCAAAGTTTGTGGTTGCTGCTTCAGAACGAAGGCCATTCTTCCCAACTGCGACAACCTTCAACTCTTGACTGGTTCCAGTCGCACTAGCTGAACGACTGACTTTTGGTAGGTAGATAGTAGTGGCAGATGAGCCTGTCAATAGGCGCCAAGCATCGCCATCCTTCTCATAAACTTCATAGAAATCAGCATCTTTATTTCCAGTAAATTGGACAATGGCTTCTGCTTCTTGGGCATTTTTCAGAGATTGTTTGGTTACTTTAAGAGCAGTTGGTGCTTGAGGTGCCTCTTGATTATCTGACACTGTCAACTCACCCAAGTTAAATTGGTATTCCTTAAGAGCAGCAGTATTTTCAAAAGTAAGTTTGATACCGTAAATGGTCTGACCTGCCAAGGCACTCAAGTCAAATTCGTCTTTTGTCCAATCGTCAGATAGAGTCAGCTCTTTACGAGTATTCTCGCCACCATAGGTATAGTTTTTCTGAGTCGCAAATTCTACATAGACCTTGCTTCCTTTACCACCTTTATGGGCGACACGGAGTTTCGTTTTATCTGTTACTTCCAGTTTTGTAGAGTAGAGACGAACATCTTGATTTGTATTTTCAGCTAAATCACCCGCAAACTTAAGTGAGTTTCCACCATTGTAGGCATCTTCAAAGTCATAGTCAGCTTGGAGTTTAGCAGCTGAGGATGTTTGCCACCAGCGCCATGTAGGCAAGATACCTGATACAGAACGATAGTTCCATTCAGAATCCTTGGAAACTTTACCGTCTACAAACCATTTTTTACCATGTCCAGTGTTAAAGGATGTTGTGAAGCTACGTCCAACTGCTGGTGTGCGGTCAGCTACGAGGTTGGCAATCCCGTACCAGTCCTTGTCCTCTGGTTTTTGACCAGTTGGATCTCCTTGATAACCTGTAAAGAAGATATTTTCATTCTTGTGATAGTCTTCGCCTGTCTTACCAAGACTCGTGATAGTATCAGGTGCAAAGAGACCAAGTGATAAGCGGAGCTTGCCATTTTCATCAAGAAGGGCATCCCATTTCACTTTTGTCTTGTAAGAACCACCTTGTTGCAATTCCAAACCTGCAAAAACATCATACTGACTACGTCCAAGCCATTTTGCCATAGTTACAGAGTAATCATTTTTCTCTTTGGTCCAGTTAAAGTTGGCAAAGAAATGATCCGCAGGAACCTTGTCTCCCTCTTTTTCCATGAATTGGTAATTGTATTCACCGAGTCCGTCTTCGTGATAACGACCATATTCATAGGTCATGGCGTCATACCAAGAATATTTGACTGGATGATTAACTTGAGCTGCATATTCCTTGGTATAAAGCATGAAGTCACGCATTTTCTTACCAAGAGGCGTCACGATATCACCTGTTGTTTCTTGGTTGATAAAGTAGCCATCAAAACCATAGTATTTAGCCAAATCAACCAACTTACGAGCGATAGGGAATGTTCCGTCTTCGTCTTGTTGAAGGGCTGCAGCGAATTTTTCTTGGTCTGCAATACTGTTAGACCAGTTAAAGAACAAAGTTCCTAATACAGGAACACCATTACGGTGACCAGCATCAATCACGTCTGGAGTTGGAACAAGCCCTTCCCAGAAGACCATGGAATTCAAGTATTGCCAGTAGTCAAAAGCATAGGCCTTAAACTCTTCACCACCTACAGAAGCGTGGTCTTTAGCCTTAGAGTTGGTATTGGCAAGAGCTTCAACCTTGGCGTCCTTATTGGCTTTTTCGTTGACTACATGTCCACGGTAACGTTTAGCCAATTCAACTGAAGAACGGTTAATAGCGTCATCTTCACGGGCACCTGGTTCCCATTTTAACAAATCTTCCCATGTGTCAAACTTAATTTCTTTTGGTCGAAGACTTTTTTCTTCTTTCTTAGGAACGTCAGAGACAGTAGCTTTTTCTTCTGGCTTATTTTCTGTAGTAGCAGGCGCTTCTTCCACCTTAGGAGTTTCAGCAGCTGGACTAGTTGCTTCCTTATCACCTGCAGTCAACTGATCCAAGGTTGGCTTTTCTTCTGAAGCTGGTTGCTCACTTGCCTTGTCTTCCCTCGCTTCTAGCTCTTTCAATACTTCTGGTGCTGGTGTAGTTGCTTCTGCTGGAGCAGTGGTTGACGGTTGCTCTGAAGCTACTGCTGTAGTTGTTCCGTTTCCTGGAACGACAGACTCTTCTGCCAAAACTGGGCCTGCAAATAGAACTGAACCAATCATCAATGAGCAGGCACCCACTGACAATTTTCGAATACTATAGCGACAACGTTTTTCAAAAAATGGATTCTTCATCTTTTTCTCCTTTGACTTTCTCCTGAAAGTAAGCGCTTTATTTTTGAATTAAAAAAGTAGCTGTTCCAAAAAATACACAGAACAGGTCATTTTTATTTTACGATATTTAGAAAAAGAGTCAACACTAGCCCTTCAAGAACTATAAAGAAGTGAAGAATTAATATAAATTAGACAATCATCTGCCATTTTTCGAATTAAAACAACATTTTTCTCAAAAAAGAGCATTTACTACTTGTTAGATTTACTTTTATCCTTTAAAATAGAATGGGAGAAATTCCGCGATTATTTTTCGGAGGAAAAAGAAAATGTCCATTAATTGGCAGGAAATTATTTTTCACTTTTTAGGTGGTCTGGGACTATTTTTGTATAGTATCAAGACCATGGGAGACGGTTTGCAACAAGCTGCTGGAGACCGCCTTCGATATTACATTGACAAATACACAAGTAATCCCTTCTTAGGGGTCTTAGTGGGGATTGTCGTCACTGCCCTCATCCAGTCAAGTACAGGTGTAACGGTTATTACGGTTGGACTTGTCAGTGCTAGTCTCCTCACCCTTAGACAGGCCATCGGGATTATCATGGGAGCCAATATTGGAACGACCGTAACGTCCTTCATCATCGGTTTCAAACTTGGCGAGTACGCCCTACCCTTGATTTTCCTTGGAACCATGTTCTTATTCTTTACAAAAAACCGTACTGCAAATAATATTGGACGTATCCTTTTTGGTGTGGGTGGTATCTTCTACGCCCTCAACCTCATTAGTGCTGGGATGAGCCCTCTTAAAGACTTGCCTCAGTTCAAGGAATACATGGTTACCTTGGGTCAAAATCCTATCTTGGGAGTTGTGGCTGGTGCTGTCATTACCGTTCTAATTCAGGCATCTTCTGCAACCATCGGGATTCTACAAGGTCTCTATGCAGGTGGATTCCTCGACCTCAAAGGGGCACTACCAGTCCTATTCGGAGATAATATCGGTACAACCTTAACGGTTATTATCGCAGCAGCCGGAGCAAACATCTCTGCTAAACGAGTTGCAGCAACTCACGTTACCTTTAACGTTTTGGGAACTATCCTCTGCTTAATCTTGTTGGGCCCATTCACTTCTATGATTGAGTACTTCCAAGCTTTACTTCACCTCTCGCCAGAGATGACTATCGCTTTCTCACATGGTGCCTTCAACGTAAGTAATACCATCGTACAATTCCCATTCATCGGTGCTTTGGCTTACTTTGTAACTAAGTTAATCCCTGGTGAAGACGAAGTTGTTAAGTATGAACCTCTTTACTTGGATGAACAACTCATCAAGCAAGCTCCTTCTATCGCCCTAGGAAATGCCAAGAAAGAACTCTTGCACTTAGGAAACTATGCGGTTAAAGCATTTGACCTTTCTTACGACTACATTATCAATTCTAATGAAAAAGTAGCTGAAAAAGGACACAAAACTGAAGAAGCTATCAACACAATCGATGAGAAATTAACTCGTTACCTCATTAGTCTTTCTAGTGAAGCATTGAGTCAAAAAGAGAGTGAAGTCTTAACCAACATCCTTGACTCTTCTCGAGACTTGGAACGTATCGGTGACCACGCTGAAGCTTTGATTAATCTTAACGACTACTTGCAACGCAAGAATGTTCAATTCTCTAACTCAGCCCTAGAAGAGTTGGAAGATATTTACCGTCAAACAAGCGATTTCGTTAAAGATGCTCTTGAGAGTGTTGAAAACAATGACCTTGAAAAAGCTCAAGCTCTTATTGAACGCCATGAAGCCATCAACAAGATGGAACGCGTCCTTCGTAAGACACACATCAAACGTCTTAATAACGGCGAATGTTCTACCCAAGCTGGTGTCAACTTTATCGACATCATTTCACACTACACTCGTGTATCAGACCACGCTATGAACCTTGCTGAAAAAGTTTTGGCTGAACAAATTTAAGATAAAAAAATGCTTTGATTCGAACGAATCAAAGCATTTTAAATAGCTCTCCAATCATAAAGGAGGAGGCAGCTGCACCCTTGTACCTAGCTTCTTCCTTTTTGATATAGCGAGCCAGATTGACTAACTCTGGCGCTGGAGTCTTGGGATTCTTGAGTAGTTCAAGTGTGACTAGCCCTGAAAGTCGGACTGCAAGCAAGCGTTCATTGGTGCTGGGCAACTGCTTAGCAGTCTCTAGGAGTGCAGCCACTAAATCTTCACTCAAGTTTTGACGGGCATGATTGTAAAGGTCCCGTATCAAGGTTTCTAGGTTTGGTTCTTCCATACCTATCACCTCCATCTTTTCTGTTTAATAGTTTTTAATCAAATCTACTGTAGAACGATCTAATTTTTTAACCAAGGCTTGTAAGAAAGCTTGAGCTTCAAGGAAATCGTCCATAGCATAGAGTGTTTGGTGAGAGTGGATATAACGAGCGCAGACACCGATTGTTGTAGATGGAACACCACCATTTTTCAAATGAGCTGCTCCTGCATCTGTACCACCTTTTCCACAATAGTATTGGTATTTGATTCCAGCTTCTTCAGCAGTTGTCAAAAGGAAGTCCTTCATGCCTGGGAGAAGCAAGTGACCTGGATCATAGAAACGAATCAAGGTTCCATCACCAATCTTACCTTGACCACCATAAACATCACCAGCTGGTGAACAGTCAACTGCAAGAAATACTTCTGGGTCAAATTTTGTTGTAGATGCATGGGCACCACGAAGTCCAACTTCTTCTTGGACGTTAGCACCAAGATAAAGTTCATTTCCTAGTTTTTGGCCTGACAAGTTTTCAGCCAACTCGCTAACCATGAGCACACCGTAACGGTTATCCCATGCTTTTGAAATGATATTTTTTTCATTAGCAGTTAGGATTGCACTACTATCTGGAACAATTGTATCTCCAGGACGGATACCAAAACTTTCAGCCTCAGCCTTATCTGCAAAACCACCGTCAAAAACGATATCTGAAATAGCTGGCATGGTTGGTCCACCTGTGCCACGAGTCAAATGTGGAGGAACTGAACCTGAAATTACTGGAATCTCACGTCCTTCACGTGTAAAGAGTTTAAAGCGTTGGCTGCTGACAACCATAGGGTTCCAACCACCAATGCTGACTACTCGGAAAGTCCCGTCTGGCTTGATTTCACTAACCATAAAACCAACTTCATCCATGTGAGAGGCTACCAAAACACGAGGTGCATTTTCAACTTCTGAGTGCTTCACCCCAAAAATACCACCCAAGCCATCAGTCACAACTTCATCCACGTGAGGTGTTAATTTTTCACGAAGATAAGCGCGAACAGGTGCTTCATGACCTGAGATAGCGGAAAGTTCTGTTACTTCTTTGATTTTAGAAAATAATGTTGTCATTTCTATCCCTTCTTTCTTTCAACCATTTTACCACTTTTTATAGGAGAAAGGTAGTGGAAATCAACATTTTACCAAGTAACTTACTCTTATAACAATAAAAGAATCACAAATGTGATCCTTCTTCTCTTGTATTTCGCTTTAATGAAAAGTAGTCTGGTACTGGATCTTTACCTGTTTCAGACCAAGGATGGCAACGTAATATCCTAGCCAAGCCCATCAAAACTCCCTTGAATCCATGTTTATCAATAGCTTGAATCATATAGTTTGAACAGCTGGGCTCAAATCTGCAAGAAGGTGGAAAGGCTGGCGAGATAAAGCGTTGGTAAAAGCGCACTGGCGCAATTAAGATTTTTTTCATTATTTATTATTGGTTACAGCCATGGTGTGTAGTTGGCTGATTTCTTTTTTATTGAGACGTCGTGATTCTCCTGGACGAAGTCCTGTCAAGTCTAGATGACCAAAACGAGTTCGAGAGAGTTTATCTACTTGGAGGCCAACAGCTTCAAACATTTTTTTGACCTGGTGATTGCGTCCTTCATGGATAGTCAACTGTACAACTGAACGGTTTTTAACTGGATCTACTTTAAGAATCTCGTAAACAGCTGGCTTGGTCTTCTTGCCATCAATTTCTACTCCTCGAGTCAAGGGACGGAGATTTTCTTTGTTGGCAATTCCTTTCACACGCGCAACATAGACCTTATCAATCTCATTACGAGGGTGAATCATCTCATCTGTAAAGTCCCCATCATTGGTCAAAATCAAAACACCTGATGTATCCCAGTCCAAACGTCCCACAGGGTAAATACGTTCTTTTACATTGGGTAAGAGATCTACAACAGTCTTACGACCCTTGTCATCTGTCACACTGGAAATCACACCGCGTGGTTTATTGAGCAGATAGTAGACCTTTTCTTCGTTATAGATGGGTTGACCTTCAACTTCGACCTTGTCGCCTGACTTGATAGTCGTTGCTAGTTCACGAACCACTTGGCCGTTAACCGTCACCAATCCTTGCTTGATCAACTCTTCTGCTTTTCTCCTACTGGCCACACCTGCGTGGGCAATATATTTATTGATTCTCATCTTCTTCTATCCTTTCACCAAATAATTGGCTTTCTTGTGCTTGAATATCAAGCTCATCAATCACGGGCAATTCTTCCAAATGATTAATACCCATGTAATCCAGGAAATAATCCGTCGTCACATAGAGATTAGGGCGTCCAAGCACCTCTTTTTTCCCACCTTCTCGTATCAAGTCAAAGGCTTGCAACTTAGCTAGCGCTCCACTTGAATTAACCCCCCGAATAGCATCAATCTCGATCCGTGTGATGGGTTGCTTGTAGGCAATGATGGACAGGGTTTCAAGGGCAGCCCGAGACAGGCTCTGATTAATGGGTGCCTTAGAGTATTCTTTCAAAATGGCTGCAAATTGAGGCTTGGTTACCAATCTGTAGGCACCACCTGTCTCAATCAAGTCTAAACTGGAATCCTGGTCTTTTTCATACTTTTCGGCTAATTTTTCTAGACTCTGCTGAATCCCAGTCGGTGGCAAAGAAAGGAGCTCAGCCAACTGGCGAATCCTAATCCCCTCTTCACCCGCTACAAACAAGAGCGCTTCTATTTCTGCTAAAGTACTCATATTTCCTCTCTATCAAGCTCGACTCTGCTCTACTTGATTTTCCTCATTCTTTTTCAGGAGATAGATATCTCCAAAGCTCTCTTTTTGAATTAAGAGAATTTCTTGGGTTTTAATCAACTCCAAGGCCGCTAAAAAGAGCGTGATGACCTCTTGTAAATCCTTGGTTTCTTTAAACAAATCCTGCAAGCGCAATTGTTGACCTTCAACCAAGGCTTCTCGGACGATAACCATCATATCCTCAATCTTATACTCATCTCGTAGAATGGTTGTATGATTTTGCGAGAATTCTTCTTTTTTCTTGGAAAGCAAGTTTGAAAAGGCTAAGAAAAGATCAATCGTCGTCTTATCATGCACAAGTTCAGCATCCTCATAAATCAACTCTGTCGGCGCTTTTGAGTAATATTGGGCTCGTTCTTGATGCTTCACTTCCAACTGCTCTCCCAAAAGTTTAAATTTACGGTATTCTTCGATTTGAGAAAGGAGGTCCTGCTCCAGATCATCCTCTAGGTCCGTCACTTCTGCAACCTTCGGCAAGAGCTTGCGACTCTTGATTAGCATGAGTTGGCTAGCCATGACCATGTATTCGCCTGCAACTTCCAAACGCATAGCTTGTAATGTCGAGATATAGGCTAGATATTGCTCGATAACCTCTGTAATCGGCACATCATAGATATCCATCTGGTACTTTGAAACCAAGTGTAGGAGCAAGTCCAAAGGCCCTTCAAAATCTTTTAATTTAATATCCATTATCTATATTTTTCCAAGGTCATGACTGTCTTTAATCCTAATTTTTTAGCGATCTCGTACAAGTCAACCTTTTCTTCGATTTGTCTTAATATAAACTGTTCTCTCAATCCTTGGGCAGATAAGTCTGAAAAACCTTTTTCCTTTAGAAAGGCTTCTAACTGACGAAAGGCCCATTGACGAGAATAGGACTTCCCAGCTTTTTCAAAGAGGTAGGTCTGTCCCATCAAGGGTTCTAACTCCGCAAGCAGGTTTGTGGGAAGGCTCAAGATTCTTTGTTGAGAAGCTTTATTGACTCTCAACACTTGAAAATCTAGGTTCACATCACTTGTTTTTAAGGCTAGAATTTCACTTGGTAAGAGGCCCAATTCAACTATCAGTAAGGCCAACAAGCGTCCCTCTGGATAGGCACTTTCTTGCCAGAAAGAACTGAGATCTAAAAGTTCTGACTGAACTTGCTTTTTCTCAGCCTGTTTCGACAATTCTAAACGATAAAAGGTGTCAATTTTCCCCTTCTGGTATAAAAAGTAAAGAAATTGATTGCAAGCAGAAACCTTACGCTTTTGGGCACTGATTTTAAACTGAGATAGTTGAGCTTGGTAGATTTTTAAACTTGTCTCAGAGATTCGTTCTCCCACAAGATCTAAAAACTGCTCCAAGTCATACTTATAGGATTGCTTAGAATTTACAGACAAACCTTGTTTTTCTTCTAAAAATGCTGAAATTCCTTCTCTCATTTGCTTCGAATCTCATATTCCTTACTAAAATCATGCAAGAGAGCATTGACAGCCTTAAGGATAGACTTCCGTGTGATAATGCCTTGGAAGATACTATCCTTGTCAACGACTGGTAGGAAAGACTCATCCACTAACTTATGTAAAACATCCGTCAGTGTATAGTCTGGACTGACAACTGCTACGTCCTTCTTGGTCATATGTACGATATCCGTATCTGCCATAGCTTCCTGACTCAAGCCCTGCTCCATCTGGTAGGCCAGAATATCTCTAAGACCAATAGTTCCGACAAATTCTTTCTCATCAGTCACAACAGGTACCCTTGTATAAGTCATTTGACTAAGCAAGAGAGTTGCGTGATCTGCATTGTGAGTATCAATCAAGACTGCCAAATTTTCAGCAGGAGTTAAAAAGGTTTCCTCTTGCTCCAGTAAAAACTGTTCAAACTCTTTGGCAATCATCGAGCAAACTCCTTGGATAAGCCTGGATAGACCTCATGGTTCCGTGTCAAAAAGTCCACTTTAAAGTAGCTATCATCAATCTCTACACGGGCATAGAGACATTCTCTGATAGTTCCACGTGGTTGACTGATAGAACCAGGATTTAGAAAGAGAGTCTTCCCTTCCATCCAAGCATTTGGAACATGCAAGTGCCCATAAAGACAGATATCTGCATCTTCCTCTTGAGCCCAAAAATCAAGCTTTTGGAAATTGAAGTTAATATCAAACAAATGTCCATGAGTCTGGATAATCTTGGTAGGACCCAGTTGAGTCACTAAGCGTTCTGGATAATCTGAATAAAAATCCATATTGCCTCTGACTACCTGAATCCCTTCCCAGAGTGGTGAATCTGGGCGAAGCTCCGAGTCACCATCGTGAAAAATAGCATCAACTTTCCCAAGATAGCGGTCACGTATTTCTTCTACAATCAAGCTATCTCCATGGGAGTCACTCATTACAATGATGGTTTGCTTTGCCATGATGGAAATACCTCCAAAAGTTTCTTAACGGCTAAGGCACGGTGGGATTGACTATTTTTTTCTTCGAGGGTTAATTCAGCTGATGATTTGCCAGTTTCTCCTACTAGGAAAAGTGGATCATAACCAAAGCCATTTTCACCCTTAGGTTCAAAGTTAATGTAACCTGGCCAGTCAGCTTCGACAACCAAGCTTTCCTTACCTGGGCTAGCCACGACCAGGGTTGTATGGAATTGAGCTGAACGGTCCTTGAGTTCAAAAACCATGGCTAATTCGTGCAAGAGTTTGGCGTTATTTTCTTGATCAGTTGCCCCTACTCCTGCGAAACGAGCTGACCAGACACCTGGTAGACCACCGAGGACATCGACTTTAAGACCAGAATCATCTGCTAGAACCATCTTGTCTGTTAATTTAGAAATGGTTTCAGCCTTAAGGCGAGCATTTTCTTCAAAGGTCATACCTGTTTCAGCTACTTCAGGTAGGTCTGGATAATCATTTAGATTTTCTACGTCATAGCCCAGTTTGTCAAAGATAGCACGAAATTCCTTGGTTTTCCCCTCGTTACGAGTTGCAATCAACAAGGTTTCTCTGACTTTATTTGTCTCAAAAAAGGCTTCAACATTCACTCCTTCTTTAGGCAATTCTACATGTAGAAGTTGTCCATTTTCAACTAAGAGCAAGGCACCCTGACGTTGAATGACTTCCAAGTTTCGGTCCGCTTCTTGGTTGAGAATATCTACCACAAAAGAGAGTAAGCGGTAGGCTGAACCATATCGTAAAACTGTGACTGAAAGTGGAAATCCTCGCTCCTCATCTCGAAAGATTTTGGCCAAATCAAATAGCGGAAACTCTAACTCATCATCCGTCAAAGTCCGAATGCCACCAAAAACACTGTAGGATCCAACATACCAGTCCTGGTCATCCTTGTATTCATAAATTTTGTTTGTCATAATGTTACATGCTCCACATGAATCTCTTTTTCCAGCCACTCTGCTCCTATCTGGGCAAAACTTTGGCTATTTGCAGTTGTATAAAAACGGTGTTGAAGGGGCGCCGCATCTCGGCTACGGTTAATCTCAAAGTAATTGAGCAAGACTGAGATATCACGTACACACTCAGCTCCACTATCAATCAGCTGAACCTTAGGCCCCATGACATTTTGGATGATAGGTCTGAGGAGTGGATAATGAGTACAGCCTAAAATCAAGCTATCTACTTTTCCGACCAAGGGACGCAAAGTTTCATAGACAACTTTCTTGGTCACACTGGTCGATAGAGCACCTGACTCGACCAAGGGAGCAAACTTAGGGCAGGCCAAGCTTTCCACTTGTAAATCTGGGTCTAGATCATGAATCTTTTGTCGATAAATATCTGATTTTACCGTCATCGGAGTTCCAATCACACCGATCTTCCCACCCTGACTCGCTTTGATAGCTGCTGATGCACCAGGCAAAATCACACCCAGCACCGGAATATCCAACTTAGCTTTAATCTCTTCCCAGACGACTGCCGTTGCTGTATTACAAGCAATAACAATCATCTTAACATCCTTGGTCAAAAGAAAGTTGACCAGCTGCCAAGTATATTCACGAATCTGCTCAGCAGGCCGGGGACCATAGGGAGCCCGTGCCGAATCTCCAATATAGACGATTTCTTCATGGGGAAGCTGGCGCATGAGTTCACGCACAACCGTCAAGCCCCCGACACCCGAATCCAAAAAACCAATTGGTCGATTATCCATACAGTCTTCTTTCTAGTATTTTTTCTGATTGATAGTTCATTATCATTACATTTCTTCCTGAAATTTCTGACAGACTGGATAGCTCCCGACTGTCTCCCTCTTAATCATAATCAAATATCAATAGAATGCAAGGAAAAAGTCTTGTCTCTAAATATCAGTCAAACATAGTGAGAAGTCTGGAACTTTCATCCCAGACTTTTCCTATTTATTTCTTTTTATTGTTAGCAAGGGCTGCTTTTTGTTGGCGAATGATTTGGTGGTAAACTTGTTGTACTTTAGCTTCGCTTGGCTTTTGACCGCTTGCACTCAACAGAGTACGAACTGCTTCTGCATTCAAACGTGGGTTATCCGCAAATTCTTTTTCGATTTGCTTGCGCACCAAGTACATACCTCCTAGAGCTCCTCCTAGAAAAGCCAAAAGAATCAATACAATTGCTAAAATAAGGTTCATTACATTTCTCCTGTTTCTTTTTGAATCTTCTATATTATACCATAAAGTCCTACGCCTGACTAGTTTGAGTTACGCTTTCAGATGGCTAATTCCTCATATTTCATTTCATATCTAATCATTTTTAAGTTCGATTTTTATAAAAAAATAGAAGCACTAAAATTTGGTAAAAAAAGCCCATTTACCTTGTAAGCCCTTGCAATAGTTTTGTTTATTTGTTATATTAAGATTATCTGAAAAAATCACACATATTTCTGCAAGACTTATTTTTTTAAAAGAGAATGTATGCGCTTACAGATTTAAGAAAGGAGAATTTTGTGGATAAGAGATATTGGGAAAAATCCTGTAAGTATAGCATCCGCAAACTAAGTGTCGGAGCTGCCTCTGTTTTACTTGGTGCTGTTTTTTTAGCAGCACAGGGTGTTGCTGCTGATGGTGTCGAGATTACGGAAAGTGAGGCAACAATTACTGAAACCTCTGCTAAACCGGATACGAAGGTAGAGGAAGTTGTTGCTTCTAACACAGAGACTCAGCCTGTAGCTGAATCAGCTGAAAAGCAAACAAACCCTGAGGCAGAACTACCTCAAACTAGTAGTCAGTCAGAGACAAGTGCTACTACCGCCCCTGCTGACAATAAGGAGAGCGAGAAGCCAGAACTTCCTGTGAACAAGCAAGAACATTACGAATTACATTACAACCAACCAACTGCTCCTTCCTATGATGGATGGGAAAAACAAGCCCTCCCAGTCGGAAATGGGGAAATGGGTGCCAAGGTTTTCGGACTCATCGGTGAAGAAAGAATCCAGTACAATGAAAAAACCCTTTGGTCTGGAGGCCCACAGCCAGATAGTCAAGACTACAACGGGGGAAACTACAAAGATCGCTACAAAGTCTTAGCAGAAATCCGTAAGGCCTTAGAAGACGGTGACCGTCAAAAAGCCAAACAACTAGCAGAGAGAAATTTGGTTGGACCAAACAATGCCCAATACGGTCGCTACCTAGCCTTCGGTGATATCTTCATGGTCTTTAATAACCAAAAGAAGGGCTTGGAAAATGTTACTGACTATCATCGTGGCTTAGATATTTCTGAAGCTATCACAACTACCTCTTATACCCAAGATGGGACAAGTTTCAAACGAGAAACCTTCTCTAGTTATCCAGATGACGTCACTGTTACCCATTTGACCAAAAAGGGAGATAAGACGCTTGATTTTACACTTTGGAATAGCTTGACAGAAGATTTACTTGCTAATGGAGATTATTCTTGGGAGAATTCTAAATACAAACAAGGGACTGTTAGCGTTGATTCTAATGGTATTTTGCTCAAGGGAACTGTCAAAGACAACGGTCTTAAATTTGCCTCTTATCTTGGTATCAAGACAGATGGACAAGTTACTGCTCAAGATGGTTATTTGACTGTTACAGGAGCAAGTTATGCAACACTGCTACTCAGCGCCAAGACTAATTTTGCTCAAAATCCGAAAACTAATTACCGCAAGGATATTGATGTAGAAAAAACTGTCAAATCTATCGTAGAAGCTGCCAAAGCCAAAAACTATGAGGCTCTGAAAAATGACCACATCAAGGATTACCAAAGCCTTTTCAATCGTGTTCAACTAAACCTCGGCGGTAGCAAGTCTAATCAAACTACAAAAGAAGCTCTCCAAACCTATAATCCAACAAAAGGTCAAAAGCTAGAAGAACTCTTCTTCCAATACGGACGTTACCTACTGATCAGTTCTTCTCGTAACCGGACAGATGCCCTCCCTGCCAACTTGCAAGGGGTCTGGAATGCTGTAGATAATCCACCTTGGAACTCAGACTACCACCTCAATGTCAACCTACAAATGAACTACTGGCCTGCCTACATGAGTAATCTCGCAGAAACGGCTAAGCCAATGATTAATTATATTGATGACATGCGTTACTATGGCCGTATCGCTGCTAAAGAATATGCAGGTATCGAATCCAAAGAAGGTCAAGAAAACGGTTGGTTGGTTCATACTCAGGCGACTCCATTTGGCTGGACTACTCCTGGCTGGAACTATTATTGGGGTTGGTCTCCTGCTGCCAATGCTTGGATGATGCAAAACGTCTATGACTACTACAAATTCACCAAGGATGAAACTTATCTAAAAGAAAAGATTTATCCAATGCTCAAGGAAACAGCCAAGTTCTGGAATTCCTTCTTGCACTACGACAAGGCTAGTGACCGTTGGGTTTCTTCTCCATCTTACTCGCCAGAACATGGAACTATCACGATTGGGAATACCTTTGACCAATCTCTAGTTTGGCAGTTATTCCACGACTATATGGAAGCAGCCAATCATCTGAAGGTCGACCAAGATTTGGTGACAGAAGTGAAGGCTAAATTTGACAAGCTCAAACCACTTCATATCAACCAAGACGGCCGTATCAAGGAATGGTACGAGGAAGACAGCCCGCAATTCACCAACGAAGGCATCGAAAACCATCACCGCCACGTTTCTCATCTGGTTGGACTCTTCCCAGGTACTCTATTTGGCAAGGATCAACCTGAATATCTAGAAGCTGCACGCGCAACCCTAAACCACCGTGGAGATGGTGGAACTGGTTGGTCTAAAGCCAATAAGATCAACCTCTGGGCTCGTCTTCTAGATGGAAATCGTGCCCACCGTTTGTTGGCTGAACAGCTCAAATCTTCAACCCTAGAAAATCTCTGGGATACGCACGCGCCTTTCCAAATCGATGGTAACTTTGGCGCAACCAGCGGTATGGCAGAAATGCTCCTTCAGTCTCACACAGGCTACATTGCCCCATTACCAGCCCTTCCAGATGCTTGGAAAGACGGTCAAGTCTCAGGCTTAGTCGCTCGTGGTAACTTTGAAGTCAGCATGAAATGGAAAGAGAAAAATCTTGAAACACTATCTTTCCTTTCTAATGTTGGTGGAGACTTAGTCGTAGACTATCCAAATATCGAATCTAGTATTATCAAGATTAATGGCAAGGAAATTCAAGCTAGTCGCCTCAAAGATAACCGTATCCAACTTGCGACTCAAAAAGGTGATGTCATTACATTTGAAAACTTCCCTGGACGAGTGACTCGCTTATCAGCCCTTCGAAAAGATTCCGTCACAGCTGAACTCGACTTTAACACAGTTGAGGGAGCAACTCATTATGTCATCCGACGAGAAAGCAAGGATGAAAACAGCCAAACTCCTAGCGTTCGTGAGTTCATCACCAACCAAACTCACTTTATCGATCGCTCGATTGATTCTAGTCATGCCTATACTTATAGCGTTAAGGCTATGCTAGGGGATCGTACAACACCAGTTTCAGACGTTGCCTCCATCGATGCCTTCAGTGAGTTGATGGATGACCGTGACAAACGCATCCAGTACGGCTCTGCTTATGGAAACTGGGCTGACTCAGAACTCTTTGGTGGAACAGAGAAATACGCCGATATCTCAAATGGGAATTATTCCGATAAGGATGCGACTGCAACTATTCCATTCAATGGACCAGGTATTGAAATTTACGGACTCAAGTCATCTCAATTGGGACTTGCTGACGTTAAAATCGATGGTAAATCTGTTGGAGAACTTGACTTCTATACAGCAGGAGCAACTGAAAAAGGTGTATTAATAGGACGTTACACAAATCTTTCTTCAGGTTCTCACCTCATGACCATCACTGTTAAGCGCGAGCACAAAGGACGTACAAACGAGCGTGCAAAAATTTCTCTCGATTACTTCAAAGTCTTCCCAGGCCAAGGAGCAACTGTTGAGAAGATTGACGACCGTGACCCTCGTATCCAGTATGGTTCCATGTTTAAGGATTGGAGCGATGCAGAACTCTATGCTTCTACAGAAAAATACGCTGACATCAACGCTGATGATAGCCTTGCTTCTGAAGCCACTGCAACCATCCCATTCTCTGGAACAGGCATCCGAATCTATGGATTAAAAACGGCATCACTAGGCAAGGCACTTGTCACACTGGATGGAAAAGAGATGCCAGCCCTTGACTTCTACACTCCAGGAGCGACTGAAAAAGGAGCTTTGATTGGCGAATTCACCAATCTAGCTGATGGTGATCACGTCCTAACTTTGAAAGTAGATCCAGATTCTCCAGAAGGTCGAAAGAAAATTTCTCTTGATTCCTTTGATATCTTAAAGGCACCATCTGTGTCTCTCGATAATCCAAGCCTTGACCCTATTAAGTCCAAAGATAAGACTGTTACTTTAACCCTACCAACTGGTAATTGGGATGGAATCGCTGTGACCTTCCCTGGTATCAAGGATCCACTTCTACTCAGAAAAGTCGATGATGACCATCTTGTCACATCAGGTGAACAAACTGTTCTAACCATTAAGGATAACAAGGTCCAACTAGACATTCCTGAAACTACAGATCGTAAAGCTGGCAATCCGATAGAAGCTTATGCTATCCAAGGAAAAACAATAAGCAGCTCTGTTGTAACAGTATTTCCTAAGGATGAAACTAGTCCAGTGGAAGAAAAAATCCAAACAAGTAAAGGGGATGAGCCTGCTCCAGTAGTAACCATTCCTGAGTACACAGTTCCTATTGGTACTGCTGGTGAGCAGGAGGCACCTACTGTGGAAAGACCTGAATACACTGGTCCTATCGGAACTGCTGGGGATCAAGAAGCACCTACTGTGGAAATTCCTGAATACACTGGTCCTATCGGAACTGCTGGAGACCAGGAAGCACCTACTGTGGAAAGACCTGAATACACTGGTCCTATCGGAACAGTTGGGGATCAGGAAGCGCCTACTGTAGAAAAACCTGAATACACTGGCCCTGTCGGAACAGTTGGGGACCAGACAGCACCTACTGTGGAAAGACCTGAATACACTGGCCCTATCGGGACAGGTAGTGGTCAAGCCGCGCCAAGTAACACAGTTCCTGAGTTTAAACTCAAAGTATTGAAAGACAAGACTACAAGAGTTCAAGTTATTAGTGGAACAACTGAACTAGGAGGCGCAATCTTCCTCGATAGTCAAAAAGTTGAAAACAAAGAACTCTTGGGCAAGAAATACGATGCTTACACTCTTCAAGTCAAGGATAAAGATGGACAGCCAGTTCAACCAAAAGGTGCTGTACTCGTTCGACTACCAATTTCAGGTGATGTTCAAGAACTCTATCAATTAACTTCAACAAATGATTTAAAACCACAAGAATTCACCCTTCGAGATGGTATGATTGAGTTTATTACTTTTGACGTGAGCACCTACGCTATTGTTTACAAGACAGAAGGCTCAACTGTTAAACCTGTCCCAGCTCAAACGGAAGAAAGAAACCTAGAAACCACAAAACCATTGGTTGAAAGTAATGAAGCCAATGATCAGGTCTCTACGAATGACAAACAACTCCCAGCCACAGGTGAACAAGCTAGCCCTCTCTTCTTTATGGCAAGTCTCAGCCTAGCCTTATCGGCTACCTTCTTACTAAAAGGTAAGAAAGATTAATACTCTTCGAAAATCAAATTCAAACCACGTCAGCTTCGTCTTGCCGTACTCAAGTACAGCCTGCGGCTCGCTTCCTAGTTTGCTCTTTGATTTTCATTGAGATTAAATATTGTCCCCCTAGGAATATTGATTTATTCCGCTATAAAAAAGGATGGAAAATCATTCCATCCTTTTTCTATTTCAATAATATACTACAAACCAAATCCTGTTCACATCTTTTGCAAATGATTTGATGGGGTAGATAATCGGTAGAACAAGTCTTGATGTTCTATCGTTTTTTTCATCCACTACTTCCGTTTTCTTGCGATCAGATGAATCGGTGTTCCTTCAAAGACAAAGGCCTTGCGGATTTGATTTTCCAAGAAACGCAAGTAAGAGAAGTGCATGAGTTCTTCTTCGTTAACAAAGATAACAAAGGTTGGTGGTTTGGTTGCCACTTGAGTCGCATAGAAAATCTTGAGGCGTTTCCCTTTATCTGTCGGTGTTGGGTTGATAGCAATAGCATCCATAATCACATCATTCAAGACAGCTGATGGAATACGGGTATTTTGACTCTCGCTGATTTGCTTAATCATCTCAGGTAACTTGTGGAGACGTTGCTTGGTCAAAGCTGAAACAAAGATAATCGGTGCGTAAGGCAGGTATTGGAACTGCTCACGGATATCTTCCTCCCAGTTTTTCATGGTATGGTTGTCTTTTTCAAGCGTATCCCACTTATTGACCACGATAATCATCCCTTTACCAGCTTCGTGGGCAAAACCTGCGATACGCTTGTCATACTCACGAATACCTTCCTCGGCATTGAGCACCATCAAGACTACATCTGAACGGTCAATGGCACGCATAGCACGCATGACAGAGTATTTCTCAGTATTTTCATAGACTTTACCAGATTTACGCATACCAGCAGTATCAATCATGGTAAACTCTTGACCGTCAGCATCTGTAAAATGGGTATCAATGGCGTCACGAGTGGTACCAGCTACAGGGCTGGCAATGACGCGATCTTCTCCCAAAATGGCATTGATCAAGCTAGATTTTCCGACATTTGGACGTCCAATCAAGCTGAATTTAATAACATCTGGATTTTCTTCTTCAACTTCATGTGGGAGATTCTCCACAATAGCATCCAGCACATCCCCTGTCCCAATACCGTGCACAGATGAAATCGGTAGTGGTTCACCCAAACCTAGAGCATAGAAATCATAGATATCATTTCGCATCTCTGGATTGTCAACCTTGTTAACGGCTAGGATAACTGGTTTATGAGTTTTATAAAGTTTACGGGCAACGTATTCGTCCGCATCTGTAATTCCTTCTTTACCAGATACGACAAAGACGATAACATCTGCTTCTTCCATGGCAATTTCTGCCTGGTGCTTGATTTGTTCCATGAAAGGCGCATCGACATCATCGATCCCCCCAGTATCAATCATACTAAAAGAACGGTTAAGCCACTCACCCGTGGCATAGATACGATCTCGCGTTACACCTTCAACATCTTCTACGATTGAGATGCGTTCTCCCGCGATACGGTTAAATAGGGTTGATTTCCCAACATTGGGACGTCCCACAATGGCAACAGTTGGTAAGGCCATGTTTTCTCACTTTCTACAATAACTTCTTCTGCTCAAGATTTTCTCGAGTCGAGCTTGGTTCTGGATTGCCGAATTGCTCTGCCAAACGTTGACTCCAAGTTGTAGTCGCACGCGCACCTGCATATTCAGTCTGTACACGGTCATAGGCTTCGATTGCCTCAGTCGACTGCTCTTGGTATTCTTCCTCAAAAACAACATTCTCAAGTGGCAATCTTGGTTTTACATCATGCTTTTGATTTGGCACACCTAGTGCAATCCCAAATACTGGATAGGTATAGTCTGGAAGCTTGAACAATTCTGCTAATTCAACAGACTTGTAACGCACCAAACCGATAATCACTCCTCCATAGCCTAGGCTTTCTGCCGCAAGCAAGGTATTTTGCCCAGCAAGCGCAGCATCTACTGAAGTGATGAGGAGTCCTTCCACCCCTTGAGGTTGGAAAACATCCGTATGGAGACGAGCCCCTTTTTCTGCACGGTTTAGGTCACCGACAAAGAGGAGAAAGGCTGCAGACTGGCGAATCGCTTCCTGAGGAACTAGCTCAAATAAGGCATCCTTCTTTTCTTGACTTCTAACTACAATCACAGAATAGGATTGGAAATTTTTCCAAGAAGAAGCCATTTGTCCTGCAGACAAAATGGTATTTAAATCTTCTTGGGGAATCTCTTGCTCCTTAAATCTACGCACTGAAGTATGAGCCTTCATTAATTTGATTGTTTCTGTCATCGGCGGTTTTCTCCTTCAAGTCTTGTTTCCTCTGCTAAATAACGAATGCGTTCCATGACGCGTCTAGCTTCCCAGGTTTCGTCATTTCCATTTTTCCCTTTAGCAAAATGCTTCTCCAAATCTTCAAAGTTGAAGTTGGAGGTGAAAAAGGTCGGTAAATCTTCCTGCATGCGATATTGGAGAATGACCTGCAGAATCTCGTCACGCACCCAAGCTGTTGATTGCTCGGCACCAATATCATCTAAAATCAAGACTTCAGCCAGCTTAATCTCGTCTACCAAGGTCTTAACATTGCCATCACCGATGGCATTTTTGACATCGATGACAAAGCTAGGATAGTGGAGGAGAGTGGATGAAACACCACGTTTTTCTGACAAATCATGGGCTAGAGCAGCCACCATGAAACTTTTACCCACACCAAAGTCCCCATATAAGTACAGACCTTTTCGAATAGCTGGATATTGCTCCACAAAGGCTAGGAGCTTTTCAAAAACCGGCAAGCGCCCCAAATCATCTAAATCAACTTGAGCTAGACTAGCTTTTTTAAGACTAGCTGGAAGATTGATTAGCTTGAGACGGTTTTTAATCGCCGCTTCTTTTTCTGCCGCGATTAGCTCTGGAGTTTCTTCATAAGAGACATCTGCATAGCCATGGTTCATGACTAGGATAGGCTTGTAGCCACGCGCGATATAGTCTGTATCTCCTCGGAGGAACTTATCTCTCTCAGTGATGTATTGGTTAAACTTGGAAATACTTCGGTTCAACTCCTCCCGACTGAGAGATTCTTTCTGGATAAAGGCCGCAACATCAGGGTCTTTCACAATTTGCTGGACCAAATCCTGATACTGAAATCGGCTTGGTTGACGCTTGAGTACGTCTCCGACACTTTCCATCTAGTCTCCTCCTTTTTCTAATCGAGCTAACATTTCTTTTTTCTTACGTTCTAGTTCTAAGCGAGTTTCTTCGCTAGTTTCATTCTTATATTCGGGATTGCTCCATTTAGGCACATTGGTTTTTGCTGGGGCAGTCTGATTCTGTTTTTGCGTTTTTGCTTTTTGGCCACGTTCACGAATACGGAGGACAGCTTCCTCTGCACTACGGATATTTTGATAGGCGTAGTCATTAGACACCTTCATGGCGTATTTTTCATTGATATTGGCCGAATCAACCTTATTAAAGGTTAGGAGCAAGATAACATTGATCACTTCATCCAGCAAACCCAAGGCTGCCATCTGCTGGAGCAGGTCCCGTTCAGTCTGGGTAATACTTCCCTTGCGAGTCTGCTTGATTTCAGCAAGGAACTGCAAGGCTGTCTTTCTCTTAGCCTCTCGAATAATAGTTGCTTCCTTGGGACTAAAGTCAGAAGCAACAGGCTTTTGCGCTATCTTTTCACGGATGCGTTTGACAGAAATCACTTGCGACACTGCTGTCGCTTTGGCTACTTGATAGGTCTCAAACCAGGTCCACTTCTGCTCGTCTGCTATTGCAAACAAGGCCAAAACATCCGAAGTCTCATCTTGAAAACGAAGACCATCACGGGCCATGAGCTGACGGAAATGCTCCAAATCAAAATCATCTGCTGCTGGCTGACTGCTAGAGGTTTCTTGACTCGCAGACTCAGATAACTGAGGAAAGATTTGACTCAAGGCCACCGAAATCGGTTCCCCTTCAACACCTTCCTGCCTCATGGCTGCAACCGCACTATCCCCAATCATTTTTTCTAACAAAGTCCGATAAACTGTATGTTGTAAAAATTCTTGAGTTGATAAGGGAGAATGGAGTAACAAGTTATAGGCCTCTCCCTGCTGATAGAGGGTCACCAATTTCATGGCTGTCAGAGTTTTAAAAGCCTTTAAAAGGGTATCCATCCCAAAATTCAGATGATTGAGCATGGCTGCAAAGAGATGTTCCTTTTGACCACCATCCCAAAAAGTCACAGCATAAAGATAGAGGCTCAGCGCCTCCTGACCGATAATCGGGAGGTAGCACTGCACCATTGATGAGGTATCTTGCGACACCCGATTATTCTTTACAAAAGAAAAACGGTCATTTGGCTTCATTTATTTTTCCTTTTTCTTTTTAGAGGATTGTGTAATCTGCTGGAGTAGGCTTTCAAGCTCACTCACATCCTTAAAGCTACGGTAAACGCTGGCAAAACGTACATAAGTAATCTCATCTAACTCTGCCAACTCTTCCATAACCAAAGAGCCAATAACCTCACTCTGAATTTCATTTTCATTGCGACTACGGAGTTTTTGTTCAATGCGATTGACCACCATGCCAATTTCATCACTGGACACTGGACGTTTCTGGGCTGAACGAATAATCCCGTTAAAGATTTTATCTCTTGAAAATTGTTCCCGTGTACCATCTTTTTTGACTACAACTAGTGTTCTCTCTTCAACACGTTCATAGGTTGTAAAACGATGCTGGCACTCTTCACACTCACGTCTTCTTCTGATTGTATTTCCTTCTTCAGCCTGGCGACTATCGATCACACTTGATTTTGTAGCGCCACATTTTGGACAACGCATGCCTTTCCCTCCTTGTCGTTTTCTTTTCATTATACCATTTTTTAAGAGATTCCCAAAATAATTCTCCTTTTGGCTTGACAAGTTTTTTGTTTTGTTGTATTATTGAATTAACACAAAGGTAAACAGAAAGGAGATCGTGATGTCTTGGACATTTGATAACAATAAACCCATTTATTTGCAGATTATGGAGAAAATCAAATTGCAGATTATTTCCCATAAACTCGAGCCCAATCAACAGCTTCCAACCGTTAGAGAATTGGCTAGCGAGGCAGGTGTCAATCCCAACACCATCCAGCGCGCCCTATCGGACTTGGAGAGAGAAGGCTTTGTCTATACCAAGCGAACATCTGGACGCTTTGTCACAGAGGATTTGGACTTGATCCTCCAATCCCGTAAGCAACTGTCAGAAGAACAGCTGCAACAGTTTGTAACAGGCATGGTAGAATTCGGCTATGAAAAAGAAGAACTACCGACTGTTTTGAGAGATTATATTGAAGGAGTTTAAACTATGACCTTGTTAGCATTTGAAAATGTGTCAAAATCCTATGGAGCAAGTCCTGCTCTTACAAATGTTTCCCTTGAAATTCCAGCTGGAAAAATCGTTGGCCTCCTTGGCCCAAACGGTTCTGGAAAAACAACCTTGATTAAACTAATCAACGGCTTGCTACAGCCAGAGGAAGGGCGTATCCTTATCAACGACATGGAACCAAGCCCAGCAACTAAAGCGATTGTTTCTTATCTCCCTGATACGACCTACCTCAACGAGCAGATGAAGGTCAAGGAAGCTCTCACTTATTTCAAGACCTTCTACCAAGATTTTAATCTGGAACGTGCTCAAGGTCTTCTTCGTGACCTTGGCATCGATGAAAATAGCCGTTTCAAGAAACTCTCAAAAGGGAACAAAGAAAAGGTTCAGTTGATCCTTGTCATGAGTCGTGATGCTCGTCTATACGTGCTTGATGAGCCAATCGGGGGTGTAGACCCAGCAGCTCGTGACTATATCTTGAACACCATCATCAACAACTACTCTCCAACTTCGACTGTCTTGATTTCAACCCACTTGATTTCAGATATTGAACCAATCTTGGATGAGATTATCTTCCTAAAGGATGGAAAAGTCGTCCGTCAAGGAAATGTTGATGATATTCGCTATGAGTCTGGAGAGTCTATCGACCAGCTCTTCCGCCACGAATTCAAAGCTTAGATAAAGGAGATTATTATGTTTTGGAATTTAGTTCGTTATGAATTTAAAAATGTTAACAAATGGTATTTAGCCCTCTATGGTGCTGTACTGGCCCTTTCTGTCCTTATCGGGGCTCAAGCTAGTTCCCTAAAATCCATCGATACTCCCGATCAACAAATGATTATGTTAGTGTTTCTAGGTCTGGTTTTTGGTGGACTACTTATTACCTTGAGTATTTCAACCTTGATTTTAATCATCCGTCGCTTCAAGGGTAGTGTCTACGATCGCCAAGGCTATCTCACTCTAACCTTACCTTTATCTGAACACCAGATTATCTTAGCCAAACTCTTGGGAGCCTTCATTTGGTCTATAATCAGTTCAGCAGTTTTTTTCCTAAGTATCTACATTATCTTTGCAACCATTGACCCAAATATGGTTGATTCCTACTTTTTTGATTACTTATTCGTACATTATATCGAGAATTTCTGGTTAACCTTGATTTCATTTTTCATAAGCACTGTAGCAGGCATCCTTTGCATCTACTTGTCTATTTCAATTGGACAGCTCTTTAATGAATACCGTACAGCCCTCGCTGTCTTAGCTTATATTGTTATCCACATTGTCCTTGGATTTGTCGACATGTTTAGTCCAAGCTTGAATTATAGCATGATGATGTCCGCTGAAATCTTTAAAGACCTAATCCTCAGCGCAGCCTTCTATCTCGGAACCTACTATATCTTGAAAAATAAAGTTAATCTTCAATAATCAATCGACGGCTGGACAATAACTTAATTTTAGCAGAAAATGAAATAGATCTTTCTATGATAAAACGCATATTATCAAGTTTTTTCAACACTTGTTAATATGCGTTTTTTTGATTTTAAAGACTTTTATCCTAGCCTCTTCGTTGTCTAAATACAAAAAGTATACTTAAAACCTCTAACGGCTTTATTTTCGGACATCTTCACCCTAAAATAAAATCGATGCTCCCTACCATCCTTGGCATTTTCCTTGTTCAAGACAAAGTAGTTCTTTTGGTTGATGGCCATGGTTCGTAGAATGTCGTCAATTAGGAAAGTCAAGGGTACATTCATGGCAGAGTATTTTTGGAAATCTTCTTCAAAACGAATGTAGTCATCTGAGAAATAGTCCATCTGTAGTTTGTTTTCATAAAGCTCTTTTCTAGTCATGAACTTCCTCCTGACATAATTGGATTGCGAGAATATCATCTACCCTTATCAATCTATAGCCCTCATCCGTTTTAACAGAGACTTCTTGAGGAGATAATTCTCTTAATTCACCCAATATCGTGCTTTTATGATTTTTCTCCTTGACCACAAAAGAGCCTTTTAGTCGTCCGACGTAGAGCTGGGAAAGTAACAACAACTTCTCAACTGGATTCAAATCAGTCGACAAATCGACACGATTTTTTTCTTCACTGAGCGAGCTCGTATGCTCCGATAAGAAAAATCCCATCCACTTCTGCATTCCTGGATCCTGGTAGTCCCTCGCGGATTGAAAAGGTAAGTAAGAACGATCAATCATTTTAATCCATCTAATCCTCCAGCAGAATGCCCTCCGATCAGCTTACTTCTGGCAATACTTCTCGATGCATCCTCTAAGGCAGTCGCCTTCAAAAGAGAAGTAAATCCGAATTGCTCTCGAATAGAATCAATGGCCGTCTGGAGCCTTTCTTCTTTTTCTAGCTTATCAACATCATCAAAAAGGGAAATCAAAGCAAAGGATTCATCCATAAATCCTGAATAACTGATGGCAACACTCCTAACAGCACCAGAAGTGTATTTACTATGGAATAATTTCAATACATAGCTGACCAAAATACTGGTGTTATTGGTCGGCTCAATCTTCATCTGGGTATGGATGGAGCGTTTTTGTTCCTGCTTAGAAAAACCAAGATGAATAGATACCACTGTCGCCTTTTTACTAGCTCTTCGAAGCCTGATAGCCACCTGCTCAGCCATCTCTCGGAGTATAATTTCGATATCTCGCTGCTTGACATAATCTCTCGGTAAAATTTGCGAATTGCCTAGACCATGAGATTTTGGCTTATAGGGTTTATGAACATTACTCTCGTCAATCCCATTGGCATGAAACCATAAGCGAAGTCCAGCTTGACCAAGTTCTTTCTTCAGGACATCAGGATTGCTATTGGCTAATTCTTTAATCGAATAAATCCCCAGGTTATTCAAGCGCTTCTCCATCCGATGTCCAATCCCCCAAAAATCGGTCATCTTTGGAATGAACCAGACCTTATCTTCAACGTCTTGGTAAGACCAATTGGCTCGCATAGTCGGTGTGCGCTTGGCTTCATTATCCAAGGCCAACTTAGCAAGCAGAGGATTGGCATTAGACATGCCGACCGTCGAGTAAATCCCTGTCTGCCGCCAGATATCCCTCTGGATACGAGCCGAAAGCATATCCAGCTTATCTTTGCGAGCAATCTGCTGGTCTGGGACAAAATAATTAAGTGAACTAGTCAGATCGATAAAACCTTCATCAATAGAGTATGGATAAATATCATCTGGACTGGCATAATTCTGAAAAATTCGTTGGATTTCCATATTAACTGCGATATACTTATCCATCCGAGGAGGGACAATCACGGTCACTTGAGCCCAATCCTCGATAAATTTCACATAGTCTGGGTCTGTCCGTAAGCCTTGTTTCTTGGCATTGTAGTAGGAAAATTTACGCGTCTTGATATCAAAGGGTAGGTCATAGGCACGACCGACATTTGCTTTCCCAAAGACCTTTTTAAACATAGGAGAGGAGGCGAGAATAAGACCAATAGAATTATCCGCACGACTCATAACACAAAGGGAGGTTTTAAGGGGATGGAGTCCTCTTTCCACACACTCAACACTGGCATAAAAGGACTTCATATCGACAAAGACAATATCACTTTTGGGCTCTCTGGAATAATCAAAGTAGCCCATAGCCTATCCCTCCATCGGTAGAAAATTACCCACAATAATGCCCACAATCCGTGGATCTTCCTCATAGGAGATGAAAATGTCCTTGTATTTAGAATTGATGGAGACCAGACGTAAACCTTCTGCCTCTCGATAGACCCGTTTGATATAGGTCTGGTTGTTACAAACCACTGCATAGACAGCGCCATCATAATCAAATCCTGTCTCTCGAATAAGAGCCACGGAACCATTTTGATATTTGGGTTCCATAGAATCTCCAGACACCCAGGAAGCAAAATCGTGAGCTAGTTCCTCATTAAAGTAAACCGTATCAAAATTCCGATCATCATAAACCGAAGCTCCGATACCAGCTGACATGCGTTCATAGACATGATACTCGAAAAGTTTTTCTGGCATAGTTACCACCTTCTTAGCTTGTTCTTCTTGAACCAGGTTGCGAGCATAGACTACCACCTTTTCTTTCCCTTGGCTAGAGAGGCTATTATAGAGACGGACAATCTCAATTTGGGTGAAATAGCCTTCTGGTACTTTTAAGATTTCCTCTAACTGACGAACCTTTTCTTCAGAAGGCTCCTTGACACCACGTTCCCAAGCTGAATAAGCCTGAAAACTAATGCCAAGCTGCTCTGCAATTTCCTTCTGTGTTAGCTTTAGCTCTTTTCTCCGAGCCTTAAGTTTTTCTGGTTGGTACATGACTTCCCTCCTAGTGTGATGTTTCATCGTAGGTTGATTCTATTTCTAAATTTCAACCGTTTTGGTTTAGTTTTATTATATAAAAAAAGTAGACGAATGTCTACTAGAAATATTGAGGTTTGGCAAACGACTGGTAATGATGATGCTATAGATTCCTTGTCTCAAATACTGCCGTATGAATCCACTCGTTATTCATTTGAAAGTCATTTTCTATGATTTTACTAAAGGTAAAACCATTTTTTAAAAGCACTCTCTGAGAGGCCAGATTGCCTGTTGCCGTTCCTGCAATGATTTTATGTAAACCATAAGTAGTAAAGGCCTTTTCTAAAACGAGTTTAACCGCTTCACTTGCATAACCTAAATTGGTAACATTTTCTCCAATCCTATATCCAAGTTCTGCTGTTTTTCTATCCTTCCCTAAAACACTTAAATTGATTCTTCCAACCATAACACCTTGTGCATCTCTAATAAGATGCATATAGACATCATGATTCTCTTGTTCCCTTAACAATTCCCTTGTAATTTCTTTAAAACTTTCTGAATCAAAATAGTGAGCTGGTCTAGGAGGTAAACTTCGCTCAAAATACTCTCTATTTTCTTTTTCAAAAGAATAAACATCTATGCTATTTTCTTCAGACATCAACTCTAAACTTATCATTGTAAACCATCTCCTATCATTCTCTAAATTCAAATGTACTCATGTTCACACAAAGTGACATTTACAAAATTTAAAGAGATATCTTAATTTTTTCATATCGTATCTACATTATAACATACTTATGAAGAAAAATAATATCCATCAAGGACCTCATAAATTCCAACATCTTGCTAAACAAGCAGGTGTTTCTCTTGAAGCCATCTCAGAAGCTCTTACTCATAGTGATAAAGAAATTACAAAAACTTACGTTAATACAAAAGACAAAGTCAATCAAACTGTAGGTGATATTGCGTTTCGTAGTTTAAAAAATTGATGGGGTGAATTTGGGGTGAATTTTGGGGTGAACTTTGATTTTTTTAAACAAAAAAGACATCCAAGAGTAAATTCTTGAATGTCTGTAAACGTTGATATAATCGTGTTGATTAACGTTTTGAGGCAACTGACTTTGTCAGATTGCAGCCACATTTGTAAGCGACTAAAGTCGCAACAACTGTGTCAATTGCACCAATTTAGTAAGAAAATTTAAAAAAGAACACCCCGAAAGGTGCTCTTTGTAAGTATAGTAATTCTTTCGAATTAACGTTTACTAAATTGTGATGCTTTACGAGCTTTCTTAAGACCTGGTTGGGGCATCACTTATTTTATCCAATTTCAAAATGCTTTAAAATCAACGTTTTCATAAGTTTTTAAAAATTAAAATTTCAATTAAGTTCAATCACTTTCATTTAAATAAGGTAAACTTTCATTAAAAATAAGATAAAATCGAACCAGAATATCAAAAGTTTACCTTATTTGGTTTTTACAGATATAGTGAGCTCCCCATTCCAATAAAATGGTATATTGATTTAAAACACTTCCTCCCTGTCCGAATTTGGATAGGGCTTTTCATTATTTAAAACTCGCAGTAAGGTTTCAATACTTGCTTTTAAATGGAATAGTTCAACTTTCATATCACTATGAGAGTGGTTATTTTCTATATGGTAACAATGGCGTTTGATATGCCATAATGCTTTTTGAATGTTATTTTCTTTTATATTTTTCATGGTTATATCATATCAAAAGAAATTATGTGATTACTCTAGTAATTCTCAAATGATTAAAAACAACTCTGAACTGTATATACAGATTATAAACAAGTTTTTTAAAATGTTTTACGGATACAAAAAAACACTCGTATGCAGTGTTCTTATGAATTAAGCAAAGTTTTCCCTAATTTTCGAGTATATTATTGATAGCCATATTTTTTTAAAGCTTCTTGATAAGCCTTGCTATCTTTTTTATAGTAGTCGTGTTTCATCTGAAAATAGGCGTTATATTCCAATAGGATTTATGACACCGGATAATCTTTCTAGTGATGCTATACAAATGATTCCGAATGCCACACTCTACGACTTTGGTATTCTAACTTCTAATGTCCATATGGCATGGATGCGTACGGTTGCTGGTAGACTAGAAATGCGTTATCGTTATTCTGCGAAGATAGTTTACAACAACTTCCCTTGACCAGAAGTAACCGAAGCTCAAAAAGAGAAGATTTCTAAAACTGACCAAGCTATTCTTGATGCACGTGCATTATATCCCGATAGATCCTTGGCAGATCTCTATGATGAGTTAACCATGCCAGTCGAACTTAGACGAACTCACCAGGCTAACGATAAAGCAGTTATGGAAGCTTATGATATGACAAAAATCGTAGACGGAAAAAGAACTTGGTTAACAGAAAGTGAAACAGTAGCAAGACTATTTGAGATATATGAAGAGATAACAAAATAGACCTAAATTAGGTCTATTTTTTGTTTCCTTACCTCTGGACTATATTTTACACATCTAAATATATAGAATCAATATAAAACAAAGATAGAATAAAAAGCAGGACTAAAAGTCCTGCTTAAAAAATGTTATTCTAAATGATCTATTGCATACTGAGCCTCTTCATCAGTAAATTTGTCAAACTGTGTCAACTGATTTTTTAACGCTTCATTTGATAAACCAGCAGTTTTTTGATAACTTTTAGCTTTTTCAACTGCTTCTTGTTTCCAGTCGATACCAGCATTTTCAGCTGCATATTGAGCTTCTTCATCAGTAAATTTGTCAAACTCTGTCAATTGCTTAACCATACCTTCTTTTGAAAGATGAACTGTTTTAGAATAAGACTTAGCTTTTTCAACTGCATCTTTTTTCCAGTCGATACCAGCATTTTCAACTGCATATTGAACAGCATCTTCAGGGAATTTGTCAAATTCTGTCAATTGCTTAACCATACCTTCTTTTGAAAGATGAACTGTTTTAGAATAAGACTTAGCTTTCTTTAAAGCAGCCTTAAACTCAGAAGAAACATTTGGATCTTCTGTGGCAGTTGATGAAGAAGATTGTTCAGTTTTTGCTTCAGAAGCTTTTGAATCTTCTTTTTTCCCAGTATTTGATGAACAAGCAACCAAAGCAATCGAAGCTAATCCAACAAAAAGAATCGTTGTAATTTTTTTCATTTTTTAATCTCTCTATCAGCTTTTAACGTGGCTCAGTTTTTTTGCACGTTTCTTTATCTATTTTACTATATGTTGTTTAAAAATGCAACCGCTAACATCTTAATATTTCCAGTTTATTTCTTAGATTCAAGAACATCTTTATCAAATTTTAGACCTGTAATTTTTAAAATCAAACTCTATTTTTTTGTATAACGGACTCCAATTTGCGTTTTTTCATACAAAAAATACGTATTTTTGATGCTGACATGACAATTCTGAGCGTTTTTCAGATTTCTTCGTAATTAACTTATCGCTAAAAAACCTAGAGCCTCAAGGATATACGCAATTTAATTAAAATAACTTTCCGAAAAATACTTATTTTTCTGAAAGATATCTAATAATCTTTTTTTACTTTACTTATTTTAATTATTTTTTCCGAATTTCATTTTAAACCCCTTATATATTTTTCGTAAAATTCTTTTCTTATAAAAAGTAAACAGTTTTATTAATCCTTTCTAAGTAAAAAGTAGTTATGGATAAACTGATTTAAAGTGAAATAGCTACTGTTTTAAGTGATTTACTTATTATAAAAATATCTCATACCCCAGATGTATCTAATAATTCAGACTTCAATTCAGTTATTACTTTTTCTATTTTATTAATATTACTAGTGTTTCTAACAGTTCTTTTTTTCATATTCAGAATATCTAGATATAATTCTTTGTTGTTTATTGAGTCTTTTGTACTCAGTAAGTCGTCTACTGAATATCGGTTGATAACATCCTTATCAATATTATCAAATTTAGAATGTTGGTTAATGTATTTTATTAGTGAATTTTTTTTGTATTTTCTTTTATCGGAATTTCTCTTAAGTGTCTTTTTTTTGGGAATTTGAATCAGAGATTTCATCTTATCATTTTTTAGAGTTTCGATATTAATTTTACTTGAAAATGAATCCTTGTAGTTTTCGAGTAGTTTTTTAAATGATATTAAGGAAATGGAAGATTTATTCAGTTGTTCGGTGATAAAATCTTTATCTAAAGTATTAAATATTTCTTTATAATGGTTTCTAGAAATCTCACTTTGAACATTAGTTAGCTCTTCCCATAAAATGTTAGGGTTGAAAATATTAAACGGGATTTCTTGATCATCTTGCTTCTTGTAGGCACTTATTATAGATTTGAAAGAACTACTATTAGAAGTAAGGTATGAAATATAAGAATTGTCTCGGGACTCATTGTTGTACGACTCGAAAATACTTTTTGTCATATATAGATTCTCTATTAATAAATTTTTAGCATCTTCGGTATTTAATTTATCATAAATATCTTTATAGCTATCCAATTGTTTATCCTCTAAAATAGATAGAATAGACAAAAATGTAACACTAGTAAATTTAATCTTTTCCTTTTTCCATAAAATCTTGTAAAATTCTTTTCGATTTAGACTAAGTTTCTTGAAATTATTTTGATGAAATATTCTGTTTATTTTATCTATATTATTTATTTTATCTAAAATTAAATCTAATAATTTCTTTTCTAGAGTCTGTTTATCTGCTTCCTTGGAAATATTCTGTATTCTTTCAAGAAGAGTATTAACCCTGACGTCTAAATTGAATGCAAAATCTAAATTTATTTTTTTATCTAGAATTAATAATAGTAATTTTACATCATCATTTATGCTATCGCTTATTTGATTATCTGAAATATAGCTCTTCATTTTGGTGAAGAGATGATCTTCTTGTGGATTTACCAATTTATTATAAAGTATTCTAGATATGCTATTTATATTTAGTGTAATTTTTTGAGGGTCATTGACATCATGAAGGAAGATTATTTTTTTAAAGTAATTTTCTATACCTTTAATAATATTTTCATTGTTATCATAAATTGATTTATTAAAATAATCATAAATTGCTTCATTAAAAAAATTATCAACAGAAAAGTGATGATCAGATAATTTTAAGAAGATTTCATAAATTTTATCCTGTTTGAGAACTTTTATTTTTTTTAATTCTTCACTATCCTTTAATAATACAGACACTAAAAAATTTTTTTCATCTCCACTAAGTCCATTTGGGGATTGTCTAACAAGGTAATCTGTATATGTTTCATTGATAAGATTATTTTTTATCAAAAATTTTGCAATCTCACTCATCGTTATCCTCCAATGATTTTTTTATCTGAGTATACAACTCTCCTTTAGATTTAACTAGATCGTTAAAGTCACTGGAGTTTAGTGTTTTATAGACTATTAGTGCAAGTAGTTGTTTGTAATCTTTTTTAATATTATTTTTATGAATTTCTTTGTAAATTTTAAATTCATTTACTATATTTTTAAGCACTCTAAAGTCATCAATAAATATGGAAATTTGATATAAGAAAGTCTCGAAATCATTTTTATCAGTAATTTCTAGTTCATCTAGTAACTTTGATTTTAGGTAGTCAAATGAATTTGTATTGTTGACAATAGGGACAATTGGAATAATAACATCAAAAAATTTTGTCTTCTCTGTTGCTGAAACATCTTTTTTTCCAGAAAACACTTCATCACTTATTACATAGAAAAACATCAATTTCTTATCGTTTGCAGAATTCCTTCTTTGGTTAGCCATTAAGTTAATTTCTCTTAATTTTTCGAATATTGAATGGTCGTTAAATCTATCTAAGTCTTCAAAAATTACAAAATCTGCATCAGATTCATCAAAAAGATAAATAACATCAGATAGAAAATTATCAAAATATGAGACTGAAGAAAAGTCTTTATTTTCCATGTTTACGTTAATTCCCATACTATTTATTGTTAGCTTTGACCAATTTCCTTTATATATTATGTTCTTAATTGTATTTGATAAAAGGTAGTATAAAATAATTATAGCTATGACAGATATAATGATGAGAACGTAATCAATAAATTCAAGATTAGGTGGGAAATTTTGGATGCTATATGTAATTTTTTCAGTTATAACTGGTAATAAAAATTTAAAATAAAGGATTAAACAAATAATTGATAGTGAATAAGAGATGATTTTATATTTTTTGATATTTTTTTTGGCTAAAAAGTTTGCTTTTGGTATTTTATCTGGTTCGATCTGATTTACTAATTGGTTGACAATTTTCATCTCTAAAATGTTGTCTATCTGACTATTTATTGTCTTATCATCTTGGGGAGTATGAATAGTATTTCCTGCTAAACTATCAAAATGTGCTAATGAGATATAAATACTTGTTTTACTCTTTAATTCATTAAAATAACTATGAATTATTGAGCTTTTTCCAGTTCCATATCCTCCAGTTACCCCAACATTTTTTATAAGCTTATCTTGAATTACACTATTCAATACATCTTTATAAACTTTATAGTAATTTGTTTCAAATTCATCAGAAGCAATTTGAGTGTAGTTTATTGGAGCTAGACTTTCAAGTTCTACACTCGAATTGGGAATATTATCCTTGTTAGAAGGTTCATTTTTATTACCCTCGTTAGAAGGTTCATTTTTATTACCCTCGTTAGAAGGTTCATTTTTATTACCCTCGTCAGAAGGTTTTTTTTTATGAAATAGAGAAGTTAATCCATTGAGCAAATAATTTTCCATTTATGTTGTCCTTAACTAATATTCTTATAGTTAATTATATCATACAATAAGTTGCTAAAGTTATTGTAAAATAAGTTGTGTAGACACAAAAAGAAATTTATTCATAGACATATTATTGACTCAATGAAATCTTCAGAAAGAGAAATAGATGAAGTAGTTGTTGTATATAATATTGCAAATGGTTATGAGATATACTATAGTGATGGGACCTTTAATAGGACATAAACTGATTTAATTTCTTATTAAATTATAAGTTGGGTAAAAATTTTTGTAAGATCTGATTTTATTTAAATCTCTATCTATTTTTCTAAAACTATGGAAAATCTGATATAATAAGATTTATAGGTGAATTATATTTATACTTACAAAACTAAATTATTTCCCTATTTTAAATCTATTAATTCATATTTTATGAAATCAATTAGTAGATATCGTTCTAAAAATCCTTGATATTGCACTGTTTTTAATTCAATTAAAATATATACTTCTCAAACCAGGTTTTAAGTTTATGAAGAATTTTTGGAAAATCTAGATACTGTATGAATCTCTACCTTTTTCTCTACTTTTTTCCGCAGACGGTTATAAAGTCTGACATAATAAGCTTTGTAGGTGTAGGAGTTGATTTTTACAGAAGTGAAATAGTGGGTCATTACGTTTCAGTAGAAACGAACAAACCTTGATTTAACGCGATTCTTGAATTTTCAAATTTCAATGTGTTGCAATAAAAATCAACCGAATGACTACATTTTTTGTGAAATAAATTAGATGTTCAGATATATAGAAAACGCTCTAGTCATATTGTCTAGAGCGTTTTTTGTGTTATTTAAGAAAATTAGACGGAGTATTAGATAATTACATATATTAGAGTGTTGAAATTCAGACTTATGATTTCACTCAACGACTATTCATTTTTAGAAATTTTTTTAGAAGGGAAAAGTTATTTGTAGTATTCTTTTAATTCATCAAAAGTTATATCTAGTCCAACTTTAGCTAGAGCAGCTTTTCTCTCATCATATAACTTTTTAAGAACAGGAGTTTTATCTTCAGCTCTTCCATAGTGCAGTAAATTATGACAGTGACTACATAGAGATACAATGTTTTCCATAGTATCTAAACTACAATTCTCATAGTCAAAATCATTGAATTTACTAATTGGAATTAAATGGTGTGGTTCAGTGTAGCCAATACCTGATTTTCTCAAGAATATTCTATCATTAACATCCACTTCGCATTTATAATCAGCTCTAGCTAATGCATCGGCAGCTACTTTTGGATCTCTTTTAGGTCTAAGTTTATTTGTAGATACAGACATTGTCATTTTCTGACCTTGTTTGATACCGGTCCAACTAGGTCTAACACTAGTATTTGCACTTTCAACTTCAATTAAATTATCAATTTCGTCTTTTTCTACTTGATGATATTCTCCTGACTCATCTTCTCGGATATCAATTAGGGCATCATTTAGAATCTTTCTAGTTTCTTGTGTAGATTGTAGTTTAATAGCTTCTTTTAATAAGTAAAGTGCATGTTGCTCAATAATAGTACACATATACTGTTGTTTTCCTGTTCCATCTCTAGTAAATGCACTTTCTTTACTATAGTGTTTCTTCAGCCAATCCTTATATTTTGCTAATTTGATCGGATTATCTAGCAATTTATAGTCGCAATCAACTCTATACCCATCATTGCCCCAACTGTTTCCTGCTCCTACTTTATAAGATGGCTTATTTGAGTCATAGCAATCGGTTTTAGCAAGACTTATAGCTCTTATTTCACCATTGCAATGATGAATAATAAAGTCCCCTTTTTTTATTTTAGTCATAGTGGAAAAACCTCTGTTTTCTTCCCCTTTTTTATTTAATTTAGGGGACCAAACAAAGCCACCTTCAAGTTCTTCGTTGAAGGTTGATCCTTGGTATACATAAAAAACACTCATAAAAATTCTCCAATATTTTATTATCTTACCATATCATTGTATCATATTTTTAAAATATATCTTACTTTTATTTTCAAACTTATATTTTGTAAAAATTGGATTAACTCTTTAGAAGTTTCAATATTCATAACTTATCACCTTATATTAAGTATACCATATAAAATTAATGATGCCCGATTCAGTGTTGGTAAAGTAAGATACACTATATTTCCATGGCACTTGTGTAACCATAGTTAACATCAAATATTAAGCCTACAAAAATCTTAAAAATGATAATTTATGGAACATGAATTCAATAGTTTAACTCTAGAAATTCAGTTCCCCATATTCCATATCTAACTCTTGATAGATATAATATCTTAGAATTTCTTGAAGAAGTACTTTTGTGTTATACATCTCATTAATATCTGTTATCATTTCTGGATATTTTTCCTTTCTATCACCATGAGTATGATAATTACGAGTTTGAGTCAATTTAGTTATTAATAAATCTCTATCAATATTTTTAGGAAAAATTTTAGTTTTATTATTTTCATCAATTAAATCAAATAAATTTTTTAAACGTTCAGACAGTTTTGGAGTTCTTGACTTAAATTTTAATTTATTCCTTAGTTTTTCTCTATTACTTTCACAGATAGACTCCTCTATAAAATTATATATCGCTTCTCTAGATTGTTTTTCAGAATCAGAAAGACTTTGTGGAATTTTTAATTTTATAAAATTTCTGGAATAGACTTCTAAATTTCTAATAGCATCAACAAGCTGGTCTTCCAAATATAAATCTCCATGAAGATTTTTTGAAAATTGCCTTACTATAAATTCGAGTTTTTCTGATTTATCAAACCAATTATTTAAGATTTGTTCAAAATCATCTTCTAATTTTCTTAAAGAAATATTTTGTTGAGAATTTTTATTCCATTTTTTAAACTTTCTAGCATGCTGAACAAAGAATTTTCCTCTTATAGTCGGCCAACGTTTTCCATTAATTATTTTATCATCGACAAGAAATTCAATGTTTGTATATGAAATTGGTACATTTGACAGAATCTCGATAAACTCATTAAATTTACGTGAAGCGTTATAAAACTCATTAAAATGTTTTTTGTTTGAATCAGATGGGGTAAATTTGATAAAGTAATCACTTCTAAATGATGTAGTTGTATAAGAGGAATGTAGTATGGCTGTATCTTCAAAATTCATTGCCAATGACTTTATTAATACTCTTGTTGTTCGATACTCATTTACTGTACTTTCGAAAATATCTTGATTCTCCTGATGCTTAAAAGTTACCAATGATTTTTCAATCCATTCTTTAATATGTTCAAAACTGAATTTATATTCTTTAATCTCTTCAGTATCTAATTTGCTAATTAAATTTTCAAAAGAATCCGGACTAGACTCAAAGTTTTCAATTTTGTTATAGGATACTTTATAAATTTTAAAATTTTTGACTCTATATTTAGTGATAGGGAATCCTGGAGATGAAGAAATACCCATTGGTTCCCCATACGTATTTAAAATCAAAATATTTCCATGATTTGAGAAACCATATATCTTCTCTAAATATTTACCAAAACTAAATGAAATATCATCCTCGTCTTCGAAAGCACCAAAAAGTTCTAGTATAATTTCACTGGGTGAATAATGTAAAATCCCACTCAGTGGGTTATTAATAACATCCCCAGGTAATTCTGAAAAATAGCCTTTTATTTCAAATTCTTTATCCCAAGTATAATCTTCAAATTTCATATTTTTCTCCCGCTGAATGTTCTACTGACATTCTTTTGTGTTGTTACAATTTCACATTAAGTAAATCTATTAATCTTTAAAGTATTTATTTTGAAAATCACTCGCTTTCTTAGTTAGTCTGTGTTTCTCTTCTACAATTTCAAACTCATCTTTACTAGTTTCCATTTTGGCATCAAATATTAAGTGCGAGTCATTCAAAAGTATTTCTTCAAATATTGGTTCTCCGTCCATCAAATATGACTTGAGTGAACACTGCATAGAACCTTTTTCAAATTTCATATTTTTGTCATTATATATCTTCTCTAAAGTATTTTTTAACAATGAGTAATCTTCTTCAAGATTTTGTGAAATTCCCTTTTCTCCTATTTCTGAATAGGCTTTATGTATTGGGTTTAACTCAAGATCAACTGATTTATTCTTATATAAAATTAATGTCCAAAATTGATTATAGAACGCTTCTAAATAATTTTGAGAGTTATCTTCATTTCTTTTATTTAAGGAATTACAGATATTTTGACATTGCTGTCTAAAAAACTTTTTGTTTTTAAAGAGAACTTCCGTTGATTTAAACCAAGCCTCAAAGTCATCTTTGTTTAAAAATGAATCTATAAATTCTTTTGAGAGGACAAATAAAGAATTGTTGTTCAGAATATAATCTTTAACAAGTTCAAAATTTTCTCCAGAGTGTATATAATTATTTAATAACTTATAACCATCATCAATTTTTTCTGCAAATTCATAACAATATTCTACTGTATCTAATTTCTGACCAAGCATGCCGTGCATAAGTATATTGATTCTTTCTTGCTGAACTTTTTTATACAACCAATCTAAGAAACCATCGCCATTTTCAGTAACTTCAAATGCTTTTGCTAATAGCATGATACAATCTCTAAAAATTATGGTCTGTACTTCATTTAAATCTTCATTATCGTTAAATATTAGATAATTATCTTCAATGATTTTAGATTCTAGGTTGTTTTCATATCCAGATATTTCAATAAATTTTTTAATTCTATTGAAATAATCTTGTTGAAATTTCTCTAAATTACTGCTCAAACTCGGACTATCTATAAACATAGATTCAAAATCATGAAATTTATATTCACGCAGAGCAATTGAAATATCTGAGTTTAAACCAAGTAATTTTCCAATTTGAATTAGACGTCCAGGACTTGGATAATCATTTCCGTTTTTCCAGCGGGAGATTTGAGCTTCGCTTACATTCAATATTTTTGCTAAGTTTTTTTGAATAGTTATTCTTCCATTTTGATTTTTAGTGATTAATTTTAACTCTAATAACTTATCAAACATTTCTCTTTTTTGATAACCTCTTAATTTTAAATCAATGGATTCATTCTCATCATATTCTGAGTCAAATAGCTTTGCAACATAAGATAGAAAATCGATTAAATTATTAAAGCTCTTTTGAAAGCTACTTTTCCGTTCTTCCAGAAGTTCTTTTTGATTTGAAATCTTATATGGATTAGATTCATCAAGTAATCGATCGAATTCAATAGATAATAAGTTATCAAGGTCTTCCATTAAGTTTGAAAAATAGTAGTCTTTACTTATATCGTAAGAGTATTTAATTTTAAAATCACATACATAAGAGTAAAGTTTCTCTATTGAACCTGTATTTGGATTGAAATATCCTTTTCTCCAATTTGTCAATGTATTTTTAGATATCTCTAGCTCATTTGCGAGAAGTTTGGATGTTATACCAAACTTTTTTTTGATGACTTGTAAAAATGAGGATAGTAATGTAGAAAGTTGTTCTTTATCATGCATAATTTCATTATAACAAAAAAATCCCAATTATTTTACAATTTACTTAATTTTTATTTTTGAGACTTGATAATATTAACTTGTAGAAAAAAATCTACAAAATAAATAATAGTCCTTCATGATGCGCATCAAATGGACGGATTGAAACTCAGAACATAGTTACATCATCAGGTGTAGACTGTGCCAACTGTTTCGCCGTTTCTTTGGTGTGCATTTTTTCATACTCAATTCGGCAAACTACTGTGTTTCTATTCCGTCCTAGGACGGAAAGGAAACTTTATGACTAACAAAGTCGAAGATAAACGTGAACGCAAGATTGCAAATGCTGTTAAGAGTGGCGATTGGAGCGGAGTTGATAAACTGCTCAGTCAAGCAATGGATAACCTTGAACGCAAGGAACGCTATTATGGCAAGACTAGTCTAAATGCTACTGTTACGAACGAAGGACGAGCAACGGAGCTTATGGATTTATATCCTGATAATACTTATAACCCCATTGAACAGTTACTTATCAAGGAGCGTAATGAACAGCTCTACAATGTCCTCTCTAAGCTTCCAGAAGTTGACCTTCATATTTTCTTAAAAATTGCACTCTATGGCACTTCTGCACTACAACTGACGAAAGAGACACCATTCAAGAGCCATAAAACCGTTAAAAAGCATTATGAGGACACCCTTAATATCTTAAAAGAAGAACTCGGAAAATATTTCTAAAAAACTTTTAGCAGGAACTACCAATTTCCTGCTTTTTTCTCCTTATAGATAAGGAGGTAAGAAATTATGACCTAACACGAGTCCAGCTCAAGACTAAAAAGGAGCACATCGACCTAACTCTACAAACACAATGAAAGATAAATGGTAAAAACTATGAAAACTCGTAATCGCAAAGGTGGCTACTCAGCCAATACAGCAACTGAATATATTGACATCAAACAAGCAATTCATTGCTTGAGCACTGAACTTGAACCTCAAATGAGATTTGAAGACGGTCAGCCAACAGGAGAAATTATTGCTCATAAAGCTTGGTTCTCTCAAAAAGGACTTCCCCCCTTCCAAGTAAAATTTGAATCTGAGCTAACACTGCCAGCCTATATGACTATGGTTGAATTTGAGAACCTAGAAGCTTGTGAAGTTGGCTATAATGTCTATTTCCGCGCTACTAGTATTAAGGAGGTTAAATGATGACGAATAAAGAACTAGCTCAATACCTGCTCCAAAGTCTCAATATGGGACTTGGAACCCTCATGCAGGGGGAAAGTAGCTATTCCAACAGCTTTGATACTAAGATTATGTCTGACGGCTTTCTGTTTATTCCTCGCTTACCTGCAGGTTATATCATTGATAATGAACTCTATCAGAAAATTTTCTTGATTGCCAATGCTGCCCTTTACCCACGTTATACCCTCTTAAAGCAAAATTCAGCCTATTTCATGGCATTAGATACTGATGACATACATGTTCAGCGAGGGCTTTTCTTTCCTTGGAAAAAAGGTGTTTCTGAGCGTTTAGTCATCTCAGATTTAGAGGAATTTTCAAAAATGCAGGAAAAAGATATTCTTCCAATTATGAAAAATCTTACTCTAAACTTTAATAAGGTCACTTCTCTAGCAATTGCTGGTAATAGTGGCTCTGGGAAGTCATATGCTCTTACCTACTTTCTAAGTTTATTAAAAAATTTTTCTGAACTTATCATTGTAGACCCAAAGTTTGATACGCCGTCTCGCTGGGCTCGTGAAAATGGTATTGCCGTCATTCATCCTCAAAAGAACCGTTCAAAATCAGATTTTGTTTCGGAAATCAATGAAAATCTCAGTAATTGTCTAAATCTCATTCAGCAACGCCAAGAAATCCTTTACGACAATCCTGAACATCAATTTGACCATTTGACAATTGTCATTGATGAGGTACTTGCCTTGAGTGAAGGAGTAAACAAGACTATTAAGGATTCATTCTTTTCACTCTTGTCTCAAATTGCTTTACTTGGACGTGCCACTAAAGTCCACCTATTTTTAGTCAGCCAGAGGTTTGACCACAATACAATACCTGTATCAGTTCGTGAACAGTTGAATGTACTGGTTCAAATAGGGAATATCAATAAGAAAACGACACAATTTCTCTTTCCTGACTTAGACCCTGAAGGAATTGTTATCCCAATAGGTAAGGGAACAGGACTTATCCAAATCATCGACAATGAACATCCCTATCAAGTTTTTCCTCTTCTTTGTCCTACCTACTACACTAAGAAAGGTATACTCTAAACATGAAAAAGACTTTCTTTCAAAAATCATACAATCTTATTTCCTTCCTTCTTTTCGTTGGGCTAATTAGCTTCATACTCAGTTTCGCTTTCAATCTGCTTGTAAAATTATTTGGAGATTTTGATATCCCATCTTTGAATAGTTTTATCATCATTATCCAAAATAAACTTAGTCTTCTAGGAAGCTACACAAGCCAAATAGCCACCATACTTGTACTAGTTGCTGTTTCTCTGATTATCGTTGAGTTAACCCAACGAATGATTAGTGATAGTATTTTGAACTACTTCAAGTCTATCTACCAGACGATACGCCTACGACAATTTCTCAGACAAGATGATAAATCAGAGTCTGCTATCACGATTGATAATCAGACAACCATAACAAAATTCAATCCAATTCTTAAAAATTTCAACCAAACAGTAGGAAAAGCAACTGTTGATGTCAGAAAAAGCACTATTGTCGTCTTTCTCAAATATCCAAGGACACAACAAGCTCAGAAACTTCTGAGAGATATGGAAGCTCATATCAAGGAAGAAATTTCTAGCCGTAATCCAAATTATTATTTTTCTTCACCTAATCGGGAAGGAAATAAGCTCTGGTTTAAAGCTACAAGAAGATAAGGAAAGGGCGGTGCTTGGCTCACAAAGTGAAAGACAAAGGCACTGCCCTTTCAAACTTTCTAACTTAGCTATGTAATGGGGCTACTACGACCCCCATTACACCAATAATCAATAATCACAGTTTTGAAACAAGACTACCAAAATCACCCTAAAATTCTCCTAACAGATAAGAACTAGAAATGAGGTACCTGCCTATGGCAAAAGAAAAACGTTCTAACAAATGGGCTTTCCTTCTCTATCAAGAGAGTACTCCTGAAAACTATTTGGAAATCCTTGAAGAGATGCACGTCCCCTTTGTGCTCAGTCCATGGCATGATAAAGATGTCAATAGACAAACAGGTGAGTTTAAGAAGTCGCATAAACATGGCGCTTTATTCTTTGACTCACTTAAAAGCTACTCGCAAGTCTCAGAACTTTTGACAGAGAAACTAAACACACCTAGTCATGTTGAAATCGTCATGTCCCCTAAAGGTATGTATGATTACTTTATCCATGCTGAAAATCCTGAAAAGACACCTTACGATATCGAGGATATTGAATCAGGGTGTGGCTTTGAACTTGATAAATTTCTTATAAGCAATAACAACGATGAATTTCTTTCGACTGTGATTGATACTATTGAGGAGCATAATTTTACAGAGTTTAACAATCTTGTCATATATGCTCGTGAGGAAAACCCATTACTACTGAGTGTTATAGTTGATAAAACCTACTTCTTTGCGAAATATCTTGACTCACGCCGTCATTCTAGATATGGGACGGAGGATAAAGAATGCAAGTAATCCTACCAGATGAACAAATTCACCAAATCCAACTATTACTATCTAATCTTATTCAAAAAGAAATTAAACAACAATTAGAAAAAAATCCTTTAAGTTGTCCCTATTTGAACAAACAACAGACTTGCGACTATTTGGCAATTTCCAACAATACTCTTGATTCATGGATTCAAAGGGGGCTTCCATCAATCAAAATTGGAAAAACAATTCGATTCAACAAAGATGCTATTGACCGCTGGCTAAACAGTAACAACTAGAAAAATTAAGATTTTTATTTTATAATGGTCATGATATTTTCTGGTTCGATATAAAGGAGAATATCATGACTATCAGTAAGACAAAAAACGGAACTTACCGCTTAAAAGTCTATATACCATTAGAAGCACGAATGCCTCTTGGTATCGTTAACAATAACTATTATGATAAAAGATTTAAAACAAGAAAGGAGGCACGACAAGCAGAGATAGACTTACTTACGAAGCTAAACCAAATTGAAGACAACGTCTTTTCAGGACTAGGAAAAGAAGATATTTTTTTCTCAGACTTCTATAATAATATTTGGTGGGAATCCTACAAAGCAGGTCAAACTACATCTACCTCTAAGCCACCAAGCAGGTCAACAATCGCTAATACCAAAACATGTTTTGAAAAGCATATACTACCACTTCTTGGCAACTATACGATTCAATTTTTAAACCAAAATAAACAGGTTATTCTAAATTTGATGACGGCAAAAGCTAACGAATATGCCAACTTCAAAACTTTACGAAGTTACGTTATTTCTATTTTTGATTGGGCGGAAGAACTTGAGTATATTGAAGCAAATAGAGTTGCAAAAACTTTAAGACGAATTAAGGCTGTCAAAAAAATTCAACTTGCAGAATCAAAACGTGATGAAGATTTATATTTAACTCATGAGCAACTCCAAGAATGGTTCTCAGCTTTTAAAAAAGATTTAGAGAACGATAAAATATCACTCAAAGATTACGTCCTTTTTTATCTTACCTTTTTCCTTGGAGATAGAAAATCAGAAACATATGCTCTTCAGTGGAAACATATCGATTTTTCAAAATCTCAGATTCAGTTAATTCAGGCTTTAGATAGATACGGACAAGTAAAATCTACCAAAGGAAATAAAAAAACTATCTTTTCTATTTCTAGCGACTTACTTCAACTTCTGACTTTATGGAAAAAAGAACAAAAATATGAACTGGCAAAGTTTGGTATCATCAGCAATCCAGAACAATTCATCTTCACTTATATAGATACCAGAGGGAATATCAATAAACCTTTACATGCTGATTATCTTAATAATAAGATGAAAACTATCAAAAAGCGACACCCAGAGCTTACACACGCTACGCCACACAAACTACGTCATACGGGAGCAACGCTCGCTAAACAGGCAGGAATGAGCTTAGAAGCCATTTCCGAAGCTCTAACACATAGTGACACAGGTACAACACAGATTTATGTCAATACTTCTAATGTAGTCCCTATGGCAGTCGGTGAATTTGCCTTAAAGTCTCTAAAACAATAAGGTGAAAATAAGGTAAACTTTGAGGTGAACTTTTTCAAAAAACATAAAAAAAGCACCCATGAGGTAAACTCTTGAGTGCTTTGAAACGTTGATATAATCGTATTGATTAACGTTTTGAGAATTGTGATGCTTTACGAGCTTTTTTCAAGCCTGGTTTCTTACGCTCAACTTTACGTGAGTCACGTGTAAGAAGTCCTGCGCGTTTCAATGAATCGCGGAAGTCTGGGTCTACTTGAAGAAGGGCACGAGCGATACCGTGACGGATAGCTCCCGCTTGACCAGCGTATCCACCACCTACAACGTTAACGAAAACGTCGTATGAACCTACAGTTGAAGTAACTGCGAATGGTTGGTTGATTACAAGACGAAGGTCAGCGTGTGGGATGTACTCTTCAACATCTTTTTTGTTAACAGTGATTTTACCAGTTCCTGGAACAAGGCGAACGCGTGCAACAGCGTTTTTACGACGTCCAGTACCTGCATATTGTGCTTGTGACATACTTTATTGTTCCTTTCCTTAGATAAGTCCTGAAATATCAAGAACTTCTGGTTGTTGTGCAGCGTGAGTGTGCTCAGCTCCAACGAATACTTTCAATTTCATACCTTGAGCGCGGCCAAGAGTATTGTGTGGAAGCATACCTTTAACTGATTTCTCGATCAAACGTACTGCATTTTTAGAACGAAGTTCACCAGCAGAGATTGATTTCAATCCACCTGGGTGGTTTGAGTGAGTGTAGTAGATCTTATCAGATGCTTTTTTACCAGTCAATTTAACTTTTTCAGCATTGATAACGATTACGAAGTCACCTGTATCAGTGTGTGGTGTGAATGTTGGTTTGTTTTTTCCGCGAAGTACGCTAGCAACAACTGCTGAAAGGCGTCCAAGAGGTACATCAGTTGCGTCAACAACGTACCATTTGCGTTCTACTTGGCCTGGTTTAGCCATGAATGTAGTTTTGTTCATGATTTCTCCTATATGAATATCGTTTTTGTTTACAGGGCGGATGTTCCGGTCCGCAAGTTATTTGAAAGGTTCCGGGGCCTTACAAATGGGGTAAACAATACCGTCTACTATTGTATCAAAATTCTCAGATAAAAGTCAAGAGATTGGGAAAATATTTTTTTATTTCTGCCAGATTCTCAACCTTTTTTCTTCCTGTTCCTGAAGGATTGTCTGAAAAATTTTAGAGACTATATAAATGGCACAAGTCAGGAATAGCGTAACCACTAGATAATTGATCAAACGACCGTGGTCTCCAACCAATGGCGGTTTTGTCAAAAAGCCATAATCTCCACCCGTCATTAGATTAACCACAAAAATCACAGCATTAAGCGAAGATGTGATGATTAGGGTCCGTTTGAAGTCCAATAAGCTAGCATCGTAGTCCTTCAAGAGATAAATCAAGGAATTTCCAAGAAGGGCTAAGTGTCCGAAAATAAAGGACAAAATGGCAATGTGGGGGAAGGGATAGGGATCTGGCACTGGATAAATAAAAGCTGCCAAAGTTCCAAAGGTTCCCAGCACAGCAAAATACTGCTTGACTCTAGAGACACCTGGGGTCAAAAGCACTATAAACATTGCTAAGCGACAATGATAAAAGGGTAGACTTTCTGTCAAAGGCATCTGATTTACCAAATACCAACCGTAAAGTAGAATTAATTGAACGGCCTGTAAAATCTGGAAAAATCGTTGGCAAACTTTTTTCTCACCATAACGATAGGCAAGAAATACAGTCAATGCTAATAAGGTAAATAGACTTCCATACCAAAGAAGGTCAAATTGGGGTGGCTCCGTCGGCTGCGTGCTAAATAAAGCATCCCAAACATTCATGTAACTTTCCTCATTTTCATATAAGCAGGCCTCTTACTCATCTCTATAGAGCCTAGCTTACATTTATTTCATATAATTTTGTGTAAAAGAAACTGTCGATCTTAATATAAAACAAAGCTTCTAATCGACATATTGTTCCCGCTCACCCTGATAGACCTGCCATAGAATTTCCATTTGTTCTTGGGTTATTCGTTTTTCAGATAGGGGTGGGAGATTCTTGATATCAAAAAATTCAAGTTCTGCAATTTCTTGATTTTCTTGAAAGTGTCCATCCAATAACTGACAGTCAAAGACGAACTTTGCATACTGCTTGTTCTGAAGTTGAAAGCGATTGGTATCAAAAACCGCTAATAAAGAGCCTACTTCTGCAGAAAAGCCTGTTTCTTCCTGAACTTCTTTTCGGATATTTTCCTTGGGAGAATATCCTACCTCGCCAAAGCCACCAGGTAATGCCCAAGTATCCTCTCCTTGCCCTCTAACCAGGCAAATCTTCTGATTTTGAACAATCCATGCCCTTACATCCATCAAGGGAGTTGCATAGCTACCTGTTGGTTTTAAAATTGCAGTCAATTCCTCTTGATCGAGCTCCGTTTGATCCTGCAAGACACTCCATAAAATCTGACGTAAATCCTCATAACGTTCACGGTCATAAGGATCCTTTGAATAGGTCAACCCAGTATCAGTGATAGCTAACATTCTCTGAATAGCTTTGGCGAAATCAGTTGTGCTCATTTTCTAGGCTTTCTACTAACTTGGCTAGATTCATAGAGTTCGAACCTTTAAGCAAGATTTGGTCATGTGCTCCAAGACTTTCCTTGACCTGCTTGACCATAGCTTCAAACTGGTCTTCTTCAGCAGTTTTCTTGAAGTAATAAACATGGCCGATTGGGAACATTTGACTGGCTAGTTGAGCCAAGTCAGCGATGTCTTCGCCATAGAAAATAACGGTATCAAGGGCATCGGGTGTAATGCTCAAAATCATTTGATTATGGAGTTGAATAGACTGGTCTCCAAGTTCTTTCATGTCCGCCAGAACTGCGATTTTCTTCCCACCTTCATTAGCTGGAATAGCAGAGAAAGTTTCTAAAATCAACTTCATAGCTGTTGGATTAGCATTGTAAACATCTGATAGGATATCTGCTCCATTGGCAGCTTTTTTCCACTCGGTACGATTGCGGGTCAATTCTAGATCCTGGAAGGCTTGACCAATCTGCTCCTCAGTCACTCCTTCTTGCAGGGCAACATAAGAAGCAATCATAGCATTAGTCGCATTGTACTTACCTGTTACTGGCAAGTCAAGAGCCTGCTCTAAGAAATTGGCCTTGAAGGTTAAGCTATCCTTACGCTCAATCAATTCTGTAATTTCTAGTTCTGCACCTGGACCAAAACGAACCACTTTTTGTTCGGTAGGTAGATAATCCTCTACAATGGGGTCAGCTGGCGCTAAAAGCAATCCCCCTTTCTCCATACCATCAGCGATTTGCAATTTCCCTTTGGCAATCTCTGAACGGTCCTTGAAGAAGGCCAAGTGTGCCTCTCCGACCAGAGTCACAATAGCTGTCTTTGGATGAGCCAATTCAGACAAAAGATGGATATCTCCTAGGTGATCCTGCCCCATTTCTAAGACCAGCTTTTCAGTATTATCTGGCATATGGAGAACCGTATAAGGGAGCCCAATCTCGTTATTGTAATTTCCTTGAGTTTTATACGTTTTAAAAGTCGTAGCAAGTAAATGCGCCAGCATGTCCTTAGTCGTTGTCTTCCCATTTGAACCTGTAACAGCAAAGACATCTACTCCTGTCTTTTGAAGGTAATAAGCTGCAAGAGCTTGAAAGGCTGTCAAAACATCCTCTACTAAAATGTAAGGATGACCTGCTACTGCCTTCTCTGACAGGGTTACAGCAGCACCGTTTTCAAAAGCCGTCTCAATAAAGTCATGACCATCACGCGCCCCCTTGAGTGGCACAAATAAATCCCCAGGTCCAATCAAACGACTATCAAACTCAGCCTTGACGAGCGGGCTATCCGCATATCCTGTCACATCATTTTTTGCACCGACGGCACGCGCAACTTCGTGAATCGTAAGTTTCATGTTTACTCCTTTAAAAAGGGGCAGGGAGTCTTGCCCCGCCCTTATAGCTGTCTTTACAATAGGTGTACTTCGCGCTTATTAAAGCTTTCCTTCGCAAGATCAACCAAACGCTCGATTAGTTCTGGATAGCTAATCCCCATATTGTCCCAGAGCAAGGGATACATAGACCACTGGGTAAATCCTGGCATGGTGTTGAGCTCATTTAGGAAAACTTCTCCCTTATCTGTATAGAAAAAGTCACAACGTGAGAGCCCAAGCCCGCCAATCGCACGGAAGGCAGTTTCTGCATTTTTACGCATAAGAGCTATTACATCATCGCTAATCTTAGCCGGGATATCCATGGTGATCTTGTTGTCGATATACTTGGCATCATAGTCATAGAAGGCTACGTCTTTGACAACTTCACCAGGAAGAGTGCTCTTGACATCATAGTTCCCTAAGAGACCAACCTCGATTTCACGGGCATTTACCCCTTGTTCTACCAAGACACGACTATCGTACTTGAAGGCAAGCTCTAAAGCTTGGCGAAGTTCCTCTTTATTTTCAGACTTAGAAATACCAACACTAGAACCCATATTGGATGGTTTGGTAAAGACTGGGTAACTTAATTTTTCCTCAACTTCTGCAATCTTAGAGGCCAAGTCATCCCCTTCAACAATCGCTACGTAAGGAACTTGGGCAATCCCAGCAGACTCCAAAACACGTTTGGTAGTAATCTTATCCATGGCAAGGCTTGAAGATAAGATATTGCAACCGACATAAGGCATTTTCAAGACTTCTAAGAAACCTTGAACGGAACCATCTTCTCCCATAGGTCCATGAAGAACTGGAAAGACAACGGCTCCTTCTTCGTAGATAGCACTTGGAGCAATTTTCTTGTCCCAATCAATAGTCGCATTGGTCATGAGACGTTCATCTTGTCCAGGAGTTTGGGTAAATTCTTGGGTTTTGATGAAATCACCGGACTGGCTGATAAAGAAGGTTTTGACTGCGAAACGATCATAGTTAACCGCACGCATGACACTCTCAGCCGACAATACAGACACTTCACGTTCTGCACTGCGTCCACCATATAATAAAATTATTGTTTGTTTCATATGATTGTCCTATTTCTACTAGAATACTTGCTCTTTAGTATATCACATTTGTCTCTTTTTTTAAACTTGAATAGCAAAAAAGAGACTAGATTAAAAACAAATCCAGTCTCTATGTTTCTTAAAATCTTATCTACTAGCTAATTGCTTCTATCATTAATCTTACAGACTAAAGTTCTGTACGATTTTCGATTGCTCTTAAGAGCGTTACTTCATCCGCATACTCGATATCAGCTCCGACTGCTAGGCCTCGTGCTAGACGAGTGACCTTAATCCCTGCAGGTTTGAGAAGTCGAGAGATATACATGGAAGTCGCCTCACCATCAGCAGTTGCATTAGTGGCTACGATGACCTCTGAAACCTCGCTATCCATGAGGCGCGTCATGAGACTCTTGAGATTGATGTCATCTGGGCTAATCCCATTCATAGGGGAAATGAGGCCATGTAGGACATGATAAAGCCCATGGTATTCCTGGATATTTTCCATGGCAGCGACATCACGACTATCCTCAAGGACCAGAATCGTTGACTGATCTCGGCTAGGATCGGTACAGATAGAACAAGGATCATCATCTGTCAAGCGTCCACAAATAGAGCAATAGGTCAATTCTCGCTTGGCTGCAAGAAGATTTTTGGCAAATTCATTGACATCGTCATCCGACATCCCAATAGTATAAAAGGCTAGACGGGTTGCTGTCTTAATCCCAATACCAGGAAGTTTGGAATAACTGTCAATCAACTTAGCAATAGGTGTTGGATAAAGCATGGCTTCCTTTCTAATTCATTGGATGGTGTTGGTTGTATAGATTGATAATGTCGCGAGCAATTGCTGGCCCAACATTTTTGGTTAAATTGGTATTATGAGGAAAGACTACTGCAACTGCAATTTGAGGATTTTCTGTTGGAGCATAGGCCACGGCATTGGTATTATTAGCTTCTTGACCACCAGCTACATAGCTTTCACCTGTACCGGTCTTACCACTGATAGAAACAGTGGCGCCATCTGAAAACGCCCGTCCTGTCGTAAGGGGACTAGTTCCATGCGATACTTGGTAAAATCCTTGGTGCAAGATTGCCATATCTGATTCAGAAATATTGACCTTGTTGATTTCCTTGGTATCAACAGTTTGGATTAAGTCCCCTAAGCCTCCTTGTTCATTGTTTCCATAAATCCCCTCGACAATGTGAGGTGCAATCCGAACACCGTTGTTGGCAATAGTTCCAACGTACTGGGCCAATTGCATTGGGGTGTAGTTATCAAACTGACCAAATGCATTGGTAATGTAATTAGCGAAATTATACTCTTTTGGTATAAAACCAGTTGACTCATTTGGAAGGTCAATGCCTGTTGAGGCTCCAAGACCATATTCAGCAAATGTCGAACGAAGTTTTCCCATAGCTGTTTCCAAATTGCTGGTTCCAACAAACATATTTGGTTGATAGGTCTGGCCCATGATTCCAAGAGCGGTTTGAACCACGTAAGCATTAGATGAATACTCCAAGGCTTCCACAGCTGTAATAGGAAAAGATCCATATGCCAATTTATACCAAGAATAAATTGGAGCTGAACCTTGGAAAACAATAGGCTGATCTGTTAAGGTTTGGTTTCCTGATAAAACACCATTTTCCCAACCTGAGCTGATGGTAGCGGCCTTAACAACCGAACCTGGGATAAAGACATTGGTTACCGTTCCCAAGGAATCAGGAGTCAACTCTCCCGTTTTCAGGTCATGTTTGAGTCCTGACATAGACAAAACAGCACCTGTTTTGGGGTTAAGGGCGACTGCATACACACCTTCTGAGTATTTAGCACCACCATTTGCAAGTTCTGAGTTGAAATAACTCTTTAAGAGGCTGTCTACGCTATCTTGGAAGGCCAAATCAATGGTTAATTTGATGTTTTTTCCCTTGCTACCTTCTTCGATATTTTCTACACTCTCCATGTCTCCATGCTTGTCCAAATGGATTTCCTTGACGGTCCGTTTCCCTTGCAAGACTTCTTCGTATTGTTTTTCAAGATAGGAAGTCCCGACGCGATCATTGAGCGAATAACCTTTTTTCAAATAAGCGTCTACTTCTTCTGCTGGAAGACCTGATTTTTCACTAGAAACAGTTCCGACAATAGATGAAAGAGAAGTTTCTAAGACCTTTCGATCCCATGAGGTAGAGATAGAAATACCTGGCAATTCCTTTGAAGCAGAAGCAATTACAGCTACCTGTGTATCACTCAAAGGATCTGTTTGAATATTTCCTGTAGCAAAATTTCCAACTGCATTGAGCTGGCTAAAGAGATAGATGGCCTTCTTTTCATCCTCGGAATAGTCCATCTGATTAGCTGCAATACTATTAGCAGCGTTGTTATAGAGTTCAGATTCAGAAAGTTGATTGCCATCTGAATCAAAACGCTTATCTTTGGGTAGGGCCTCTACCGTTTTTTTATAAACTGCTGGATCAGCTAGATAATAGTCAGCAATTTGACGTTCTGTCAAATCTGGAGAGGATACCGTCACATAAGTTAATAGTTTAGCAGAAATATCCTTTAAATCTGCAGCCGTCATCTTATTGCTTCGTGTGAAAGCAACTACTTGTTTAACCGTATTTTCTACCAAAGGTTTTCCAGCTGCATCATAGATTTCTCCACGGGCAGAACCTGTTGTAACCCGCGTCTGGCTAGCAGAAGCGAGTTTATTTTCATAAAAATCCTTATGAAGAACTTGCATATAGAGCAAGCGACCAATGATTGTCATGAAGAGCAAAATAACGATCGCAAACAATAAATTAAGCCGAGTCGGTATCAAATGGCTGTTGAATTTTCTCATACAAATCAGTCTCATTTCTAATCAAAATCTCAATCTCCATTGTACCATAATTTGAAGAGAAAATTATGGAAAAAGAAAAGACTTTTCCTTTTTATCCCAAAAACAAAGCATCTATGGTATAATAGAAGTAAGCGCTATATTATTTGCTGGATTTTTTATCAATAAAATTTGACAAATAGCTACAAAGGAGTCCCATGAACAAGCAAGACATCTCTACGATTATTGATCTTCACTTTGAAGAAATGACCGATTTAGAGCAAGAGATTGCCCGCTATTTTTTGCAGGCAGATACCATTCATGATGACTTGTCTTCTCAGCAGGTCACTCAAAAACTTCATATTTCTCAGGCGGCTCTCACTCGTTTTGCCAAAAAATGTGGCTTTACAGGCTATCGGGAATTTATTTTCAAATACCAACAACAAAAGGATACCCTTTCCGTTCCACAACAGGATATGAATCCTTTGACACAAAGAGTCTTGAGAAGCTATACAAATATCCGAGAAATGACACAAGAATTGATTGATGATGACCAACTGGAGCGCATTGCCCAAATGATTGATCAATCAGAACGCGTCTATTTTTTTGGGACTGGAAGTTCTGGCTTCGTTGCGCGTGAGATGAAATTGCGTTTCATGAGACTTGGAGTCGTTTGTGAGGCTTTGACAGATCCAGATGGTTTCGCCTGGACAACCAGTATCATCGATGAAAAATGTTTGGTCTTTGGTTTCTCCCTTTCAGGAACAACTCCATCCATCATTGACAGTCTACTAGACGCTCAAGATATGGGGGCTAAAACTGTTCTTTTTACTAGTACGCCTAGCAAGGAAACTCAGGCATTTACAGAAACTGTACTGGTAGCAAGCCAGAGTCAGGCTTCCTATATCCAACGTATTTCTGCCCAACTTCCTATGTTGATCTTAATCGATCTACTCTATGCTTATTTCCTAGAAATTGATCGTGAAAGTAAAGAAAAAATTTTTAACAGTTATTGGGAAAATAAAAAACTAAATGGCTATCGTAGACATAGAAGGTCTAGATAAGCCCTCATCCCTTTCAAGTGAATAATCATATGAGTAACCAGCGATTAAAGTCGCTGGTTTTTATACTCTTCAAAAATCTCTTCAAACCATGTCAGCTTCACGTTGGATTATATATGTGACTGACTTCGTCAGTCTTATCTACAACCTCAAAGCAGTGCTTTGAGTAGCCTGCGGCTAGCTTCCTAGTTTGTTCTTTGATTTTCATTGAGTATTAGTTTGCTCAAGTCCTATAACTGATGACTTATACACATAGAACTCTACACCTGATTCTTGATATAAAAAAGCGAACAAGACGGAATTCTGACTCTCAGAAAACTCATTTTGTTCGCTTTTTATAATTGAGATTAGTTATTGGTTTCAATCTCTAAAGTTTGGACAGTTATTACAGCAGTTTCTTTAATATTCTGCAATAATTTCCACAAAATCTATACTTCCTCAACAGTATTTCTTGAGTTTGACAGATTCTATTCGTCTTCTTTTTTCTTTCCCATTGCAGCTAAACCAAGAAGTGCTCCTACAGCTCCCAAGCTTGCGAGAGTAGCCGTTTCTTTAGCGCCTGTTTCAGGGAGACCATTTTGACGATTTGCAGGTGCTTGATAAGTCTTATCTTGTGATATAGCTTGAACCACATGTGACTGCTCATCCTTGTGTGTAGTGACTTCATGGTTAGTTGCTTCAGAACCATTTACACCTTCAGCAAATTCAGGTACTTGATGAATAGGTGCTTGTCCACCAGGAACTCCTCCTTCAAAGTTTGGAACTCTGTGGACAGTTGCTTCAGAGCCATTCACACTACCGGTAAACTCTGGTACTTCATGGATAGCTGCTTCCAAACCATTTACACCACCAGTAAACTCTGGTACTTCATGGATAGCTGCTTCCAAACCATTTACACCACCAGTAAACTCTGGTACTTCATGGATAGCTGCTTCCAAACCATTTACGCCACCTGTAAACTCTGGCACTTCATGGATAGCTGCCTCTGTTTTGCCTGATTCTTCTTTCTTAGTTCCGACTAGCACAATCTCATCTTGCGCCACTTCAACAACTTCACGCAATTTTTCAGTACGGCTTCCATCTGGTGCTACTTCTGTTAAGATACGTTCCTTGCCTGCGCGACCTACCTGAGTTACGCGAGTTTCACCTTCTGGAAGAGTTGGATCTTCTCGTTTAACAGTCTTGAAGTTGAGAGCTTCTTCTACTACCTCAAGGCTTGGTTGACTAAAGCTCAATTCTTTAACACCTTCAGTCGGAAGATTTGAATGTTTTACTTCCTCTTTCGGAGTCGCTTGAAGTTGGTTGATAGAAGTTAAAGCTGCTTGCAAGGCTTTGTCTACCGCATCCTGAGTCTTGGCTGCTTCGATCGCTGCGATGGCTTGCTCTGATAACTCGACTAGTTTCTTCTTAGCTTCTTTATCGCTACCTAATTCCTTAGTCTTGTTTTGAATAGCCTCTGCCAAGCTTGCCATTGCCTTATCGTAGTCAATCTTAGGCTCTTCTGGTTGGGCTGGTTCCTCTTTCGGAGTCGCTTGAAGCTGGTTGATAGAAGTTAGAGCTGCTTGCAAGGCTTGGTCTACTGCATCTTGAGTTTTGGCTGCTTCGATTGCTGCGATAGCTTGTTCTGACAACTCAACTAGTTTCTTCTTAGCTTCCTTATCATCACCTAGTTCCTTGGTCTTGTTTTGAATAGCCTCTGCCAAGCTTGCCATTGCCTTATCGTAGTCAATCTTAGGCTCTTCTGGTTGGGCTGGTTCCTCTGGTTTTGGTTCCTCTTTTGGAGTCGCTTGAAGCTGGTTGATAGAAGTTAGAGCTGCTTGCAAGGCTTTGTCTACCGCATCCTGAGTCTTAGCTGCCTCAATAGCAGTAAGAGCTTGCTCTGATAACTCAACTAGTTTCTTCTTAGCTTCCTTATCATCACCTAGTTCCTTGCTCTTGTTTTGGATGGCCTCTGCCAGACTTGCCATAGCCTTATCATAGTTTGGCTCTTCTGGTTGGGCTGGTGTTTCTTCGACACCGTAGTTTTCTTCCTTATCAAGGATCGTTTGTAAGGCTGCAGCTGTTTTGAGAACTTCTTGTGCATTTGCAGAACTTGCTGAAAGTTGTTCTGATAATTTGTCCAAGTTTGACTTAAAGGCTTGACGCGCCTCTGGAGTATTTTTCAAACTTGTTTGGTCAAATTTAACCAACTCATCCTTCCAATTCTTCATAGCTTGGATCAACTCTTCTTTGGTATAAAGAGCGCTACCTTCACCACGAGTGATGAACTGGTCAACTTGGATACCAATGTTTCTCGTAATATCATTACGTTTTGGATCCAATTGCAAGGTTACAGCATGCCATCCTTCTTCAAGTCCTGTTAAACGAACGAGAGTCTGATCACCTTGACGTGTGGCAGCTGTACCACTGAAGTACTTCTTACCGTTGTATTCAGACGCATTACCTAGACCATCTTGATACTCGACTCTTCTACCATCTAACGTCACCTTGTAGATACCATGACCTGGGTCTACAAAACCTTTAATTTCGAGACCTGTACCGTAGAAGTAGGCTGTTACGCTAGCATTTTTCTTCTGCTCATCCGTTAAACGACCAAATGACGCCCAAGATTCAGTGTTTTGGTATTTACCTGATGAATTGGTTTCATGGTGCCAACCTGGGCTATAGTCAAGTTGACTGGCCTGATCATCATGACTGACTTGATCTTTTTGAAGCAATTCAGCTTTCATCACTCGAATCGTTGCTTCTGAAGCAAAGCCAAGCAAAGCTTCATCTGAAGCACTCGTCATTTTCACTTTGAAGTCAAAGATAGAGTCAGCTTGCTCCGTAAAGTCAATTGTCGGAATGGTCAACGTTTTTTCTGTTTCCCCTTCTTGGAAGGTCAAATCAGCTGTTGTATCCTTGTAAACCTTACCGTGAACCCCTGTTCCTGGTTCAGTCACGACATGGACTGTTGCAGCTCCTTTGCTACCACCAACACGTTTAATGGTTACAGTAACTGGTTGGCCTTTTTGAACTTCATAGGTAGTTTTTTTCAACTCAAACATACCTTTACCAGCATTATTGAGCGTGTAGATACCTTCAGTTGCAATAGCTTTGCCAGTTTTGTTGACGAGTTTGATGGTGTGTTCACCTGGAGCCAAGTCATCTGTTTCATAAACCATCTGGCTACGTTTACGAGCCGCATTATTAGTCTGTACATCTGCAACCTTTTGACCATCCACATAAACTGACATTTCTCCGTGATTTGGATCCACTGTAGATACGACATAAGCCTTAGTTCCATTGAAGCGGTAGGTTACGCTAGCATCTTTTTGATTGGTCCACATGGATGTTCCACGAACGCCTTCAGATTCGTCATACCAGGTTGTATTTGCTTTATCAGCTGTTGTATTTGAATGGTAATCCAAGCCTAGAGGATAGCCATCTGTTTTTTCGATACTACTTGGTGTCTTATAAACAGAGAAGTTTGTCAAAATAGGAGTTGCTTGTGAATTCGTGATAGTCACACGAATCTTTTGTGCTTCCACAGGTTGACCTTGGACGAGACGACGATAACCAACAGTCGAACCTTCTCCATATGGAACCCAGCGACCATTGAGCTCAACTTCAACCTTAAATCCAGAGATACGTTGACCTTTAGCAATATCTTCTTTGAGTTCGACTACGTCAAAGCGTCTCTTTTGACCGAGATCCACAGTGAATTCACCTGTCTTGGCATCATTTGACAATGCCCAACTAGTATCATCCTTACCATCGGTTAGGTTGCTTGCTTGGTACAAGTGATTCTTACGAGTAGAGCTTGCAGTTACAGTTGCGCCTTTAGCGAAGTCAGTCGCATACATTTGATCCAAGGTTGCTCGGAATTCTTGCAAGCGAGCGACGTCTGCGTCTGCGAACTTACCTTCTTTATTTGGTGGAATGTTGAGTAGAAGTGGCGTTCCACGACCAACAGACTTGAAGTAAATATCCATCAAATCTTTGATTGATTTTGGTTGTTGATTGTCATGGTAGAACCAACCTGAACGAATAGAAACGTCTGCTTCACCGACAGAGTACATATCCCCTTCTGGGTCTCCATGGTTAAGATATTCATTCTTCACATCGTCAGTGATCTTAGCTTTCTTAACCTTATGCCAAACGGGATCTCCAGCGATACCACGTTCATTACCGATCCAACGGACACTTGTTGGTTGAGCAGAGAAGATAGCGATATCTCCTTCAGCTTCCTTGATGTACTTGAACCATTCGTCAAAGGTGTAGGTTACTTTTTGAGCTCCGCTACCACGCGCACCGTCCATCCAAACTTCGATAAATTTACCATTATTTCCGTATTTTGGATTGCCAAGGATTTCTTTCAGTTGGTTGAGGTAGTATTCGTTGTACTCTTTTTCAGTTGAAACATGATATTTAGGGTTATTGGCGTCCCATGGCGATAGGTAAACACCCATATTCATGTCATATTTCGTTGCTGATTTAGAGATTTCTTCGAGAAGGTCACCCTTACCGTCTTTCCATGGACTTGCAGCTACCGTATGGTCTGTGTATTTAGATGGATAAATCACAAAACCGTCGTGGTGTTTGACAACCATGATTGTTCGTTTGAACCCAGCATCCTTCAAAGTCTTAATCCACTGGTCTGTATCAAGGTTTGTTGGATTAAAGTTTTGAGGATTTTCTCTACCATTTCCCCACTCAGAGTTAGTGTAGGTATTCATACCATAGTGGATGAAGGCAGCTAATTCTTCTTTATGGTAGTCCAATTGAGCCTTGCTTGGAAGTGGTCCATAGTTTCCAATTTCTGTTTCTTCGTCTTTTGGATCCACTACTGGAGTTGCAGGAGTTACTGGTTTTGGATCTTCAATTTTTTCGTATTCAAAAATAACTTGGTTCACTCCTTTATGTTGGATTGTTGCTTCTTGGCTTGCGTTGACTGCACGGTAGCCTGCAATTTCTTTGGCTTGGAATCTATGAACAAAGGAAACTTCATATTCTTTACCATCGTTATTATCCACAGTCGCAGTTGCTAATTCTTGGTCGGTACCTTTCAAACGATAATGAACGTCAAAGGAACCTTTATTGACCTTATAAACAACCTTGATAACGCGAGTTCCCGCAGGAGCCTTGCTCACAACGCTATAATCATCTTCCCAAGCGTCTTTTAGTTGCTTGTTGACAGCTTTGCCGTCAATCGATACAATCTCATATTTTTCTTTATTCTTCTTGAAGAAGTCAGTCTTTTCAATTTCTGTTTTATAGTTATAGTCGAACTGAGTTCCAACTTCTGTCTTTTCAACAAAAGTATCGTTTTCTTTGACTGGATTATCATTTTGGTCTAGGTGTTCGACAACAACTCGTCCATAGTCAACACCTTCAAGGAGAGTTGCTACACCACTTTCATCGAAGGAATATTTGTTTTCACCGATAACAGCTGTCTTATTTCGAAGCATTTCTCCCTCTGGAGTGAAGTAATAACGATTGCCGTTATCGCCTTGATACCAACCTTTGACACCGTACTTGTCAATGATTTCTTTGACCCATGCCAATTGTTCTGGCGAGAGGACAAGCCCTCCTCCAAAGCGATCTTTTTCAGCAATGTTTGCATTATCGACAGTTCCACGTTGGTGAATCCCAATGACCTTACCGTCACCATTGATAATTCCACCACCAGAAAGACCAGAAACAGAAGTCAAACGATAAGTGACACCAACTGTTCCCTTATCATCATACTTTTCAGTACCTTTAACAACACCGTCCGCCTTATACAATTGACCTGGAACAATTGGTTCCTTCAATTCTGGAGATGTTGAATCAGTAGGGTAACCGATGGTGCTAACAGGTTCCCCAGCTTTGTATTCTCGATGTTCTGCTAAAGGAGTAAAGGTAGCTGCCTTATTTGGACTTGCAATTGAAAGTGGAACTGGAGCTACAACCAAGGCTAGGTCATTCTTATAGCCTTCACCGAATTTTTCTTTATTCCAGAAATGAATATCTTTTTCCTTGAACAAAACAGTATTTCCTGAGCTTGGCAAAGAATTATTCTTAGCAGTATTTGAACCTACATTGTAATAGAACTTAGCCGTATCACCACCACGGATAGAACCCGCATTAGTATCCGCATCCTTGACCAAGAAGTTGTGGGCCACTGTCAAGATGACATTTGGAGCAACAAAGATACCTGAACCTGAGTTAAGGTATCGCTGACTACCGCCATTTGCCAGAGGTGAGCTAAAGATTGAATAAACCATAGTAGCAGATGTAGCTGGTTGACCTTCATAATTGATATGCTTAAGGTCTTGTCCGCCATTGATAATAGCTCTATTTTCTTTTTCGCCTTCAGATGGAGCTGCTTCTGTAGGTTTCAAAATGCTCTTAGTCTCTACTTGTGGGCTATCTTTTTCTGATACAATAGCTGCAGTATCCACTTTTTTCACTGGTGTATCAGGATAAGCACGATCAGGGATTTCTTCAGGGAGTATATCGCCAGCCACTTCAGCAGTCTTTCCTTCCTCTGCTACTTTCTCGATAGCAGGTTCTGTTTTTTCAGTTACTTCTTCTTTAACTGCTTCTTCTTTTTCATGATCTACATCTGCCACTTCTTTTGCTTGACTATCTACTTCAAGTTTTGGTTCCGTCACAAGTTCACTAGCCGCAACATTACCAGATGCAAAAAAAGCAAGACCGACTGCTACAGAAGCAACACCAACAGTCAGTTTACGAATACTAAATATTCGACCTTTTTCTAAAAAATATTGTTTCATCAAATACTCCTAATCTTCTAGAGCAGTCAGCTACTGCCCGAGCCCAGTGTTATCTGGCGACAATTTTTGTTTGATCTCCTAGCTTAAAATTCTTTCTCTGAGCTATTTATTTTGAGTAAATATAAGGTTATAGAAATCGCTTACATTTCCAAAAAATAAAATAATGCTTCCATTAGCAAGAATTTTTCTAGAGTTTTCGCATTATTATAAATATACTATGTTATATTAAAAAATGCAAGGGTTTTCAAAGTTTTAACTAGATTTTTACTAAATGATTATTTTACTGTTTATGACTAAAAAATCCTAAATTGGCAAGGCCAACTTAGGATTGTTTTGTTTTGAAGTGATAGTATGCACCAAGCATACCTGCAGTATTTTGATGATGCGCAAATTCTAATCTTGTTTTTTCCGCTAGACTTGGAACAAGCGCATTTTTTAGAGCTTTACGAATTTTTGGTTTCAAAATCGCTTCCTGCCCCATAATACCACCACCTAGTATAACAACCTCAGGATTGGCAACATAACAAATGTTAGCAAGACCTTTCCCAAGATAGTCTACCATACGGTCAATTCCCTCCATACAGAGTTTATTACCTTCAGTAGCTTCCTTGAAGATTCTGCGACCATTCCAATGGTCCACTTCCTCATCATGAGCCTTGGCTACATACTCAACCAAGGCAGTTGTAGAAGCTAAATCTTGGAAAGCCCCATCTTGCATATGCATATAGCCAACTTCACAGGCAGAATTACTAAATCCATGGAAAATCTGGCCGTCAATGATTAAGCAACCGCCGATACCTGTTCCGATGGTCAAACATAGCGTTATTCCTGCACCTTTTCCAGATCCAGAAACCGCTTCTGCTAGCCCTGCGCAGTTGACATCATTCTCAATTTCACAAGGAATGTTAAAGCTTTCTTCAATTTCCTTTTTAAATTGAGTTCCTGCATAGTTTGGAATTTGTGGACCAGCATAGAAAATCTCACCCTTATCAGGATCAACCATTCCCGCAGAGGAAATGGCTACACCTGACACTGGTCCTTTTTCTAGATAGCTAGCGACGATATCTTTTGTCTTTTGTAAGATGTGTGGACCACCCTTATGCGCCTCAGTCGCTACTTCGTGAGACTCTACAAGTTGTCCATCCTGATCAATTAAACCATATTTGATATTAGTTCCACCAACATCAATTGCAACGTAATTAGTCATAAAGCCTCCTATTGATTAGAGGAAACGCTCCTTAGTTTCACGAATCAATGCCGCAGCTGCTTCTACAACTGGACGATCTTCTTCGGTCACTGGTGTAAGTGGAGAACGAACTGATCCGATATTAAGTCCTTCATTGATTTTCAAGACTTCTTTGATAACGCCGTACATATTCCCATGAGCTGCAGTCAATTTACCGATGATAGCGTTGATAGCATATTGCAATTCACGCGCTGTTTCTAGGTCTTTATCTGCAATCAATTGGTTGAGTTTCAAGAAGAGTTCTGGCATAGCGCCATAAGTACCACCGATACCAGCTTTTGCACCCATGAGACGTCCACCTAAGAATTGTTCGTCTGGACCATTAAAGACGATATGATCATCACCACCAAGACTAACAAAAGTTTGGATATCTTGAACTGGCATTGAAGAATTTTTAACACCAATGACACGTGGGTTTTTCAACATTTCTGTGTAAAGACTTGGAGTCAAGGCAACACCTGCCAATTGAGGAATGTTGTAGATAACATAGTCTGTATTTGGTGCTGCTGCACTGATGTCGTTCCAGTATTTAGCAACTGAGTACTCAGGCAAACGGAAGTAAATTGGTGGGATTGTTGCAATAGCATCTACCCCCAAGCTTTCAGCATGGCGAGCAAGTTCCATACTGTCTTTAGTATTGTTGCAAGCCACATGAGCAATGATGGTCAATTTACCTTTAGCAACTGCCATGACTTCTTCCAAGATCAATTTGCGGTCTTCTACACTTTGGTAGATACATTCACCTGAAGAACCGTTGACATAAAGTCCTTGAACACCTTTATCAATAAAATATTGCACCAAGGCACGAGTACGTTCTGGGCTTACTTCGCCCGCATCATCATAACATGCGTAGAAGGCAGGAATGACACCTTCATATTTTTTTAAATCTGACATAGATTTCTCCTAAGATTTCTTATTATCTGCTCTGAGCAGATGATTTTTTACTATTTTAGTATACACCTTGTAAAAAGCGCTTTCAATACATCTAGACCACTTAGATTTTAATTTCTATTCATCTTCCATAGCTTTTCATGTTTGAAAGTAGTTTCATATCATTTTCAATCTGCTTGATATTTAGCAAACAATTTTTCCATTAATCCAGCTTGGCAAAAGGCAAGAAGGCCAAAGCCAAAAAGTAGAAATGCTGAACCACCAAGCACTAGAGTGAAGCCTGATAGATAGAGAAGCATCATGATTAATAAAATAATTGCAAGCATCAAGAAGAACCAAACGAAATTAAAACTTACCAAAAGTAAGCCCTTTTGGAGCACTTCTTTCCAAGTTAATTCATAGCGTGCAGCAATTGGATAGCTAGCCAACATAACTAGGGTTAAAAATATCAGAATTCCCAAGCAAATAGCTTTAATGAGCTGAAAGCCTAGGCTGGTTTGCCCCCAGAATAGTGATAAGTCAACAACGCTAATCAGAAAAATTCCTAGTTCCAACAAACCTAACTGGAGACCTAATTTCAAATTTTGCTTAAAGGCTCTCATATAAGTTTTAAAAACAGGAACACGTCGACTACTCTTAACTTCAAAGATTGTCTGATAGAGACTGATTTTCGCTACTCCGATCGTCACAATTGGCAAACAAGACACAACAAAGAGTAGATTAACCGTCACAATATCTAAAACTTTCTCGCAAAAACGCATCAGAAAGTTATCCGTATCGAATGCCGCTTTTATCAATCCAGATCCTTTATGTGCCATTGTTTGCTCCTCCTAACTGACTAATCGATTAAAATTTTAAATAAGTATTTGCGAACTTTATCTTCCATACCTGCATAGCCATTAGGCTGATGAGGTTCACCTGGGAAAAAGACTGCAAAATTGTGATAACCCAATAAAAGTGGGTATTGTTCATGACAATGAACAAAGCCGATATCACTAGCTTCGTCAAAGGCTACAGCCTCGTCTTTTACACGAGAACCGTAACTAGAATACTCATGTCCTTCAACTAACAAATGCAAATCTGCATAGTTTTTATGATGCTCAAAGCGATCATTTTCATCTTGGTTGAGAACATTTTCCTGTACAACTAGAAAGACTTTATCTCCATCAATCTCGTATTTGCCTAATTCAAAACTATCTTTACGATGCTCATAGAGATAATCAATAGCCTTATCGAGATTTGGATGAATTCCCTTGTAAAAGCTAATGTTTTTTAAATCATCAAAAATCATAGTAATTTCCTTTACCTGATTGTTACCTTCAGACATACAATGTCTAGCCAGTAAGTTTATAAGTGTCTATCAAAACTTCATGAAGTAAGCAACTCCTCTCCATTTTGTAGACACTTATATATCCTGTATTCTCTTAGTCTATCAACTATACTGCTGCATACTGATAAACAGTTTGTACGATATTCAATTTTCGCAGAGTACTATCCTTTGACAGCTCCCATAGTAATCCCTTGAGTGAAGGATTTTTGGAAGACAAGGAAGACTGTTACGATTGGCACAGCTGCAAGGGCAGCCCCTGCCATGATCAAACCATAGTTAGTTGCCATCTCGGCTTGCATAGTCGCAACCCCAAGTGAGATGGTCAAGTTTTGACGTGAAGTCAACATTACCAATTGCATGAAGTAGTCATTCCAAGTATTGATGAAGGTAAAGATTGCAAGAGCTGCAAATCCTGGTTTCACAATAGGGAAGGCTACGCTCCAGAATGTACGAATCTCACCGCATCCATCGATTTTAGCAGATTCGAGCAATTCTGTAGGAATGTTTTCACTGAACTGTTTCATAAGGAAGACCCCGAATGGCCATCCGATTAAAGGCAAGATAACTGCCCAAAGAGTATCATGGATTCCCATGAAGTTGACGATACGTACCAATGGTACAAGGACAACTTGTTTTGGAAGAGCCATGGCAGCGATAAAGATTGCAAAGAGAATGCGTTGACCATAGAAACGTTTCTTTGCCAATACATAACCTGCTAGTGAAGAGGTTGCACAAACCAAGAACATGGTTACTAAAGAAATGAACACTGAGTTCCACATCCATTGCAAGGCTGGGTTTTGCACCATCAATTGTTGGAAGTTCTCCATTGTTGGAGCTTTAGGGAACCATTGTGGTGGAATCATAATGGTATCCGGTTGTGATTTGAATGCACCTGTCAAGATCCAGTAGAATGGGAAGATAAACAGTACAGTCAACAAGAGCAAAATGATTGTTGAAATAACAGTAAAGGCTGTTAATGGTTTCTTTTGTTGTGTAGGTTGCATAGCTGTCTCCTTTCCTTAGTATTCTACATCGTTTCCGAGGATCTTGAATTGAGCGAAGCTGACAAGGGCAATCATAACTGCCAAGAATACACCAATAGTATTGGCATAGCCATATTCAGTCAATTGGAAGGCTTTTTCGTAGAGGTAGTACATAAGTGTACTTGTTGAGTAGTTTGGACCACCAGATGTCAACAATTGAATCAAGGCGAAACATTGGAATGAGTTGATGGTTGTGATGATTGCGATATAGAGAGTTGTTGGAAGGAGGCTTGGCCATTTAATCTTCCAGAATACTTGGAACTCAGTCGCACCGTCAACACGAGCCGCCTCTACAAGTGAGTTATCAATATTACCCATTGCAGCGATGTAAAGAATGATTGGTTGACCAACTGATGTTGTCAAAAGGATAATCATAATCGCCATCAAAGCCCAGTTTTTATCTCCCAACCAAGAAATGTTTTGGCTGATGATGTGGCTTGACTTAAGCACGAAGTTCAAAATACCTGATAGTGGATCGTAGATCCATTTCCATACTACTGTTACGGCAACACTACCTGTTACTACAGGAAGGAAGAAGACGAAACGGTAGAAAGATCTAGCGATGGCATTTTGTTGGTAAGTTTGTGATGCTACAAAGAGCGAGAAGAGTACAACGACTGGTACAGACCCGATAACCAAGATTACGGTATTAATCAAAGATTTTGTAAAGACAGGGTCTTTAAACATACGGATGTAGTTGTCCAAGCCCACAAACTCAAAGCTAGTCATCGAATAGTTGAAGAAACTAGTGATGAAGCCCATGATCATTGGAGCTAAAACGAAGACGGTAAAGAAGATTAATACTGGTGCTAGGAATGCGTAGGAAATAATAGTTTCCCGCATGCGAATTTTATTGATTTTCACAGTCGGCACCTCACTTTCACATAGTTTTATTTTTTTGACTGTTATCTGACCCTGATCTAAAATCAAAATGAAATTTTTCTAAGATTCGTCAATGTAAAAACTTCATTTTAATTTTGACCTGTCAGTTGCTTCTATTTCAAACAAAAGTCCCCCTTTTCATACACAGATATGCTCAGGGAAAAGGGGGGAACTCAGTTTTTATTTAGGGCTTATTATTTAGCTGCTTTTTTGATTGTTTCATTCGCTTTTTCAGTGAATGCTTTCAATGCTGCAGCAGGTTGTTCGTCACCATTTGATACAGCTTGCAACATTGGGAACCAAAGTGTTCTCATTTCAGCAAATCCGTCGATTGTGTTGTAATATGGTGAGTAGTATTGAGTCCAGCTACCGATTGTTTCCATACGTTTGTCATCATAAAGTTTTCCAAATGAAGTACGAACTGGGAATGCACCTGTACGAACTACGTCTTTAGGACCCCATTCTTTGTCATCTGCGATGAATTGGATGAATTTCTTAGCTGCTGCGACTTTCTTTTCGTCTTTGTTGTTAAATACTGCAAATCCGTTTACAAGGTATTCAAGAGCTGGTTTACCTGAATCAGATGGGAATGGTACTTCTACCACTTCAACTTTACTTGATTCCAAAAGTTTAGCTTGGATACCATTTTGAGCTGGTGCCCAAAGGATTGTGTAAGAAGTTTGACCGTTTGCAAAGTTTTGGATGTCTGCTCCACCGTCAAATTGTGAACCATTGTTCAACAAACCGTCTTTGATCCAGCTAGATGCTTTTTCAAGACCTTTAACGAATTTAGGATCGTCAGTTGTATATTTAGTTACTTCTTTATCAGTTACAGATCCGCCATAAAGGTTAGCGATGAAGGCACGTGTTCCTTGGTCTCCCCCTTGACCTGAGCTGAACAATGAGCCTGGTGTGTAGCCTTTATCTTTAAGCGCTTTCAAAACTTTTTCAAAGTCATCAGTTGTCCAACCTTCTTTTACAAGGTTTGCAACTCCTGCATCTTCCAACATTTTCTTGTTCATAGCCATGTAGAATGGTGCAGAACTGATTGGATACATGTAAGCTTTATCACCAGCTTTACTTGCTTGGATGATGTTTTCGTTGTTGACATCTTTCACAAATTCGTCTGTAAAGAGGTCGTTCAACTCAGCCAATTTACCATTTTTACCGTATTGGATGATACGTCCTGGTGCGTCAAAGAGAACGTCTGGCGCAGTTCCTGCTTCGATTGCTGTTGTGATTTTTTCTGGACCAGATTTGAAGTCGATTGTTTCTAGTTTAACTTTAACATCTGGATTTGCTTTTTCGAAAGCTTCGATGATAGATTTTTCATAAGTTCCTACACCATCGCCAGTTTTTTCTTGAGTAAAGACTGGGAATGCCCACCAAGTGATTTCAGTTTTTCCACTGTCACTACCAGAGCTAGCAGCATCTTTGTTTGCATCTGATTTGCCACAAGCAGCAAGAGATAGAACCGCAGCACCCGCAAGTACTGTACAAGCTAGTTTTTTAAATTTCATTTGTATTCTCCTAAATGATGATAAGCGTATCCGAATCGGATAATGAGCAATGTCGACTTTGTATACGTTTTCATTTTTTCCTACTAATCAACCACTCTCCTCGTTTTTTTATATTGTGTTATTTAAGACCCGCAACAAATCGTTCCGTAATCTCTTTTGGTCTAGTAATAGCGCCACCAACTACGATACCTCGCACTCCGTAACCTAGGATTTGCTTAGCTTGTTCTGGTGTGTGAATTTTTCCTTCAGCGATGACGTCCACCCCTGCATCACAGAGTTTCTTGATGAGTTCAAAGTCTGGGCCATCCACTTTTGGACTGTAAGAAGTGTAACCTGATAAGGTTGTTCCGACAAAGTCAATTCCCGCTTCAACTGCTGTTAGACCTTCCTCAAAGGTACTTGTATCAGCCATCAAGAGTTGATTTGGATATTTTTCTTTGATCTGACGGATAAATTCTTGGATCTCCAAGCCATCATGACGTTCACGTTTGGTACAGTCAAGAGCAATGACTTCGATGTCAAGAGCTGCTAGTTCATCCACCTCTCTCATAGTCGCTGTGATGAATGGTTCCTGTGGTGGATAATCACGTTTAATAATTCCGATAATCGGAAGTTTAGTGACCTCTTTAATTTCCTTGATATCTCGAACACTGTTTGCTCGGATACCGACTGCGCCACCTTGTTCAGCTGCTTTCACCAACAAGGGGATAACTCCTCCCGCTTCTGTATAGAGCGGTTCATGAGGAAGTGCCTGACAAGAAACGATGATTCCATCTTTGATTTGTTCAATCAAGGCTTCTTTACTAATTTGTGGCATCTACTTTCCTCCTTTTCTTTTCCTTTGTGTTTATGTGACTATTATAGCTTATTATTAAAGCGCTTTCAATAACTTGTGCTAGAATAGATTGGAGTTTCAAAACAATTTTATGCAACAGTTTCTTCTGAAAGTAGTTTCAGGGACCTTGTGATTTGAATATTCTATAGGGATTTATTATACCGATTGAATCACTCTATCTTTTTTTACAAAAAAGTGTATAATAAAATCAATTATAATGATTGGAAGTGATTTATAATGGATGAACTAAAAAAAGTTATTATAGATTTAATTGGCAACGACGCTGTGGATTCTTTCCTCCAACAATTTCCTAACTATTTTGCAAATATACAAAATAATCCCTATTTTTTAAATATAGCTACAGGATTGATTGTCAACGCTATTTGGCAAGCTTTTCAAAATAAAAATGGTGATTTTAAGGTTAACGATGTAATTTTAGAGGAAAAAATTGTTCACAAAAAAGACGTAGTAGCTTCAATACCTCTAGGAAATTATGCATCACTTCCAAAGGGGAATCACACTTTTCCATATTTTGCTTTTTCAGAAATAGGTAATCTTCAATTCACTACAAATCAAAACACAAAATTGAAAAATGTGAAATTAATTTATTCAATAGATGATCAACTTGAAAACACCGATAACATTGAAAATTTGACTAATATACTTAAATTTGAAAAATTAAAGAAAAAAAGTAAGAAAAATGAAAAAATTTTTCGTTCCGATTGCCCACTAGTATTCTCGTCTGAAAATGAATTTCGAATAAAAAATTTTCTTGTCTGCGTAGATGCAGGAAAAAAAGGCTATGATTGTTTTGTCATTCAAACATTTCAGGCAGCACTACTCGAATATTTCGTATCATGTAAAATTAATTCCAATTTAGAGTGTGAAAATTTCGGAGTTATATTCCCTGTAGATCCATTAAAGAATAGATTCAAAATGCAACATAGAATTATACGATTAAATAATTTGGATTCACTGGTAGATGATTTTATCATTGAGGGGAATGCCTACAAAACTGGAATACATACGGTTCATTTTAAAAATTTTGTAAAATTTTTTTACGACGCATATAACTTTCAAAAATATGAATAATTTAAAAAGAGGTAGTGTGATTTTATTCCCATTACCTCTTTCTATTTTTATAAAGTCAAATGATTAGAATTATTTTCTCAATCTTCTTTTCTCTTCCCCAAAGCAAACATACCAAAGAGCATCCCCACAAGCCCTACTGATGTAAGGACAGTGGCATCTTCACTTCCTGTCTTAGGAAGAACATCTTGACGAACTGCAGGTGCTTGATAGGTCTTATCCTGTGCCATAGCCTGAGATACAATAGACTGCTGACCTTTGTGATCTGGATCTTTATGGCCTGCTCCTTCTGAACCTTTGGTACCAGCTGTAAATCCTGGTTTTTCTGTTAGCGTTGGTGCGACGTCATTCTTCACACTGCCCGTGAATGCTGGGACTTCATGAACAGCTGGTTCTAGACCATTGACACCACCCTCAAATCCTAGGTTTTCAGGAGTTACAGGACTATCAGCGCTTACTCCGCCTGTGAATTCTGGCACTTCATGCACAGTAGCTTCACTACCATTGACTCCGCCTGTGAATTCTGGTAATTCATGCACAGCAGCTTCTACACCATTCACACCACCTGTGAATTCTGGTAATTCATGAACAGCAGCTTCTACACCATTAACACCACCTGTAAATTCTGGAACTTCGTGAACAGCAGCTTCACTACCGTTGGCAGCTCCAGGAATACCTGCTCCTTCAAGACTCACTGGAAGATTGTGCATACTCTCGATTGTTCCAGAAGCAAGTCCAGTTATTTCTTGACCAAGATCTGACTTGTCTATTGTAAATAGCAAAGTCTTAGTATCATACTGGGTCATGAAGTTTACTTTTTTACCATTTGCCAACTGAAGTGTTGGGACTTTGTTAACCAAAACTTCTGAATCAAATTCTACTGCAAGAATTCCCGGCCATTTTTCAATAACATTTTTAACTTTGGCTTCTTTAGGAGAAATTCTTTCCTTCGTTAAGAAATCCCAGTTGAATTTCTTGAAGGATAGAGTATAAGGATTGCCGCCAGCTTCATGATGTTCATACAAGAGACCAAATTCTTTTGGTCCGATCTGTTGAAGTGAGTTATAGGCATATTCCCCTTCTTGAATCAAATGATGATGCAGCCAAGTCAACTCGCCATCTTCTTCTACGCGAGCCACTCGAATGTAACCATTCTTACGACCCGGGCCATTGGCATTTGCTAGAAGGATATACTCCTTACCATCTTGAACCGTATGAGTCGCTGCCATTTGAACATAGACATCTGGTACATCATAGCGTGCTACATAGTTGTCCCATGTAATACCACCATCATTACTTGTCGCAACTTGCAAATCACCAGTCAAACCACGCATAAAGAGTTTCAACTGACCATTGTTCAGCTGAACAACAGAAGATTCCGTATTTTGAGCGTAGTAATTGTTCATGATACTTGAATCAACTACTGTACCATCATAAAGTGTACGGTTATCATTGACACCGCCACCCATATGCCAAGTCTTACCATGATCATCTGAGTAGATGATACGAGATGATTGAGATCCATTGAGGTGGTTTGTTCTATTCGTCGTATAGACAGGAACGACAATACGACCTTTATGAGGTCCATTCTGGAGGGTAATGCCCACTCCAGGTCCCACACCTAAGAATTTCATCCAATCAGCTTTGATCATTGGAGTAATATCTTGTGGTGCAGACCAAGTCTTACCGTCATCATCACTGTAAGACATCCATAGGTAGCTATCTTTAGCAATTCTAAATGGAGAGGTTTTATTGCTTGTAAAATAGATATTCCCTAGTAGCTGCTCACCTTGATAAAGGTCGCCTTTATCGCTATAAGCAGGCTTAACAGGATTTACAACAACACGGTAATCCGTTGCCTGACCATCTGGTGTGTAGACAACACCATTTTCACGAATGGTATAGGCTCCATTTTCTCCTTCACGGTAGAGAATTTGGTAGGTTTTCCCATCAATTTCTTTATAGGCTTCCTCTTTTTCAGCTGACATCCCAAAGATACCTTTTCCTTCTGGGAACATATCATAGACTGAAAAGATGCGTTTGGTTTCAGTATCTTGGGCTAAAACCATATCGATATTTACTGGTGAACCAACAGATGGATCAGTAGCTTTAGGATTGTCGCGTAGATTCGTAAGTGTGATACGATCGCCCCATGTTTGACCCTGATCTTCACTTCGTTTGACGACCATACCGATATCGCCCCAGTCATAGTGGTGCAAACGACGTTCATCAGCTCCAGCAATCAAAGTTCCCTTGTCAGTCTTAAGGAGGGCTGGAATACGATAGTTATTAATACCATCTGGATTTGACTGCCCATTTTTACCAGCTTCAAAAACATCCTTTTTATCTGTTATCTCAGCTCCTTCTGGAAGCTTTTTCTCTAATTCGGATCTTTCAAAGAGGTAGCTACGATTTTGAACTTCTTCTGGATTCAAGGCACGATCATAAACAGTTAGATTACGAACTTGTAAACCTGCCCCCCAAACCATACTTCCTGCACGATTTGTGGTACCAATTTGCATATGATTCACATCAGGCATATCTTTGATAAAGCGTCCTGATTTCTTACTTGTTCGTGATAAGACTCCGTTTACATAGAGACGAACTTGCCCATCTGGAGAATCTGCACTTGGTCTTTCAACTGTAAAGGTTACTGAGTTCCACTGACCTGGTTTGACTGTTAATGGTGCGTCTGTGTATCTATCATAAAATTGGTCGCCGTTTTGATCGCGGCCCTCAATCAAGGCAACGTTGTTGTAAACAGCCATGGTGAAATATTCATTTCGAACCGTATCACTTGAGACTGAGAAAAGGTTGTAAAATGCTGGCGCAGAAGCATCTGGTTTGAACTCCATATGAATGGTCGCATTTTGAAGTTGTTTCAGTTTGCCCAATTGCTCTGTCAGATCAATTCTATTGCTATTTGCAGCATTAGTCTCTACATCTTCCTTTTCAAGAACAGTATTGACATTTTCCAACTCTCTAGCATAGTAATCACGTGGAAGCGCAGCTGGATCTTTTTCGGTTTCTCTAGTTGCTTCTGCCGTTTCTGCTGTTGCAGTTGTTTCTGCCGTTGCAGTTGTCTCTGTTCCAGTATGTGCTTCTGTAGATGCATGTGTGACTGTATCTACCCCATTAGACTCTGTCGCAGTCTTTTCAGTATCTACTGCTTTTTCTGCCTGATCCTTCTCTACTCCTAGTTCTGTCGTTTCCTTATTGGTAGTTGTTGATTCTTGTGCTAATACCGGCGATGCACCAAAAACAACTGCTCCAATCACTACTGAAGCGGCTCCTACTGTAAATTTGCGAATTCCGTATCGTTGTTTTCTATCCAACTGATTATGCTTCATCTTTCTTCCTTTCATTTTCAAAAATAAAGCGCTTTCTTTTTTGCTTAAAATTTTTAGCCATCTGACTAACTAACAAAAATTACTTTTTCACGAATGGTTACACTCGCTCTTTCAAATTTTCTCTCACTTAACGACCCATCGTTAACTAGAGTCTCCTACTCCTTTCAAATTTTATCTTATTCTCATTATATAATAAATTTCCCTATTTTAAGATAGATGAATATAGAACAGATTTCACTTTCAGTTTTTGAAACACAAACTCAGATATTTGAAACTACTTTCGGGTGCTTTAGATTTTTCTAACATAAAATTGCTTCATTTGGTCTAATCGTATTTTTAATGAATTTTATCTCAAACTTATACTCAATGAAAATCAAAGAGCAAACTAGGAAGCTAGCCGCAGGTTGCTCAAAACACCGTTTTGAGGTTGTGGATAGAACTGACGAAGTCAGTAACACATATACGGTAAGGCGAAGCTGACGTGGTTTGAATTTGATTTTCGAAGAGTATTAACTATTTGACTCCTGATTTATCTAGATCAAAAAGGCCGTAACTAGTTCTAGTCACGACCCTTTCTAATATAAGATCAAATTTCTCTATGAATTTCGTTGATTTTAACTATTTCATTGATCTTCTTTTTTCTTGCCCATGGCAAACATACCTAGGAGCATGCCTACAAGTCCTAGAGAGGCGAGAGGAGCAACAGCTTCACTTCCTGTTTCAGGAAGAAGTTGCTGACGAGCAGCAGGGGCTTGATAAGTTTTATCTTGTGCCATAGCTTGAACCACAATTGACTGTTCTCCCTTATACTCTGAGACCTCATGGATAGCAGCTTCAGCACTGTTTACACCACCTACATACGCTGGAACTTCTGTACTCGCAGCTTCTAGCCCATTAACACCGCCTGTGTACTCTGGAACTTCTAACTTAGCGGCCTCTACTCCATTAACACCACCTGTGTACTCTGGAACTTCTAACTTAGCAGATTCTACCGCATTGACACCGCCTGTATATTCTGGCACCTCTAACTGAGCGGCCTCTAATCCATTGACGCCACCTGTGTACTCTGGAACTTCTAACTTAGAAGATTCTACTGCATTGACGCCACTTGTGTACTCTGGAATTTCTAACTTAGCAGATTCTACTCCATTGACGCCACCTGTATACTCTGGCACCTCTAACTTAGCGGCCTCTAATCCATTAATGCCACCTGTGTACTCTGGGATTTCTAACTTAGCAGATTCTACTCCATTGACGCTACCTGTGTATTCTGGGACTTCTAACTTAGCGGATTCCAATCCATTGACGCTACCTGTGTACTCTGGGACTTCTAACTTAGCAGATTCTACTCCATTAACACCACCTGTATACTCTGGAACTTCTGCCTTAGCTCCTTCCTCACCATTGACGCCACCTGTGTATTCTGGAACTTCTAACTTAGTGGCCTCTACTCCATTAACACCACCTGTATATTCTGGAACCTCTAACTTAGCAGCCTCTAATCCATTCACGCCACCTGTGTACTCTGGGACTTCTAACTTAGCGGATTCTAATCCATTCACGCCACCTGTGTACTCTGGGGTTTCTGATGTAGCTGCTTCCTCACCATTGACGCCACCTTCAAAGGCTGGGACTTCTAATTTAGTTGCTTCCTCACCATTGACGCCACCTTCAAAGGCTGGAACTTCATGAACGTCAGACTCTCCTTTTGAGCTTTCTACTAGACTACCTTCTGGAACTTCATGGACCGCGGCTTCTTCACCGTTCACACCACCTTCAAAGGCTGTCACATTATGAACAGCTGCTTCCTCACCGTTGACGCCACCTTCAAATTCCGGAACTTCGTTAATAGTTCCTGGTGGATTTTCTTCAACCTCTATTTCTGGAACGTCATGAACAGCGGCTTCTTCACCGTTCACACCACCTTCAAAGGCTTGTACATCATGAACGGCTGCTTCCTCACCGTTGACACCACCATCAAAGGCTGGAGCCTCATGAACTTCACCTTCTTCACCATTGACTGCACCTGTAAATTCTGGAACTTCATGGATTTCTGCTTTTGCACCATTTTTCCCACCAGGGACTCCTGCACCTTCAAGACTTACAGGCAAATTATGCATGCTCTCAATTGCACCATCAATGATTTCTGTAATTTCTTGACCAATATCTTCCTTGTTAACTGCGAATAACAATGTTTTGGTATCGTATTGCGTCAAGAAAGTCGCAAAGTTCCCATTTGCCAATTTAAGAACTGGTGGTTGATTCACCAATACTTCAGAATCAAATTCTAGAGCAATGACATTTTTGCTCATCTCCACAGCATTTTTTACAGTTGCTTTTGTTGGAGCAATTCTATCCTTGCTTAAGAAATCCCAGTTGAATTTCTTATAAGACAAGGTGTATTCATTTTGAGTGGCAGTTGCATGCTCATAAAGCAAGCCAAATTCACCATTTCCAAGATCTTGCAATGAGTTATAGGCAAATTTGCCACTTTGAATTGGATTGTGCTTGAGCCAAGTTAGGTCTCCATTGGCTTCCACACGCGCTAAGTGCACCAGACCATTGTAACGTCCTGGCCCACCTGCATTACTGAGGATGATATATTCCTTACCATCTTGTACCGTATGAATGGCAGACATTTGAACGTAGACATCTTTGACATCTGAATAGCGTTTTACATCTTTTTCCCAAGTTGCTCCACCGTCTTTACTCGTTGCAACTTGCAAATCCCCTGTCAATCCACGCATGAAGAGTTTGAGATCCCCATTATTCAACTGAACAACAGTTGACTCAGTATTTTGAGCACCTGGATTATTCATAGTTGAAGAATGAATTGTTTGGTTGCCTACTGGACGGTTATCATTGACCGCTTCACCAGCGTGCCAAGTTTCACCATGGTCATCTGAGTAAATGACGCGTGAAGACTGAGAGCCACTTAGGTAGGATACGTTATTTGTAGTGTAGGCAGGGATAACAAGACGCCCTTTATGAGGTCCTGAATGTAAGGCAATACCTGTACCAGGTCCAGTACCTAAGAAGTGCATCCAGTCCTTACGAATGCCGTATGTAATATCTTTAGGTGCAGACCAAGTTTTTCCATCATCATCGCTATAAGACATCCAGAGATAGTTAGTGTTTGAAACTCTAAAGATATTCTTGTCGCTATAATCGAAGTAGACATTACCAATCAGTTCTTCACCCTTGTAAAGATCACCCTTATCACTATAAGCTGGTTTCTTAGGATCAACTACAACACGATATTCTGTCTTTCTATTTTCAGGGTCAAAGACTTCACCATTTTCACGTATTGTATAACGTCCCGCTTCACCTTTTTTGTATAGAACCTGATAAACCTTATCTCCAATTTGCTCATAGGCTTGTGGTGCTTTTCCTGGTAAATCTCTAACAGCTTCACCTTCTACGAACATATCAAAAATAGAGAAGATTCGCTTAGTTTTCGGATCTTGGACTAGGGCCATGTCAATGTTGACTGGTGATCCCGCATGAGCTCTTCTGGCATTCTCATTATCACGAGGATTTGAGATGACAATTCTATCTCCCCACGTTTTGCCCTTATCATCACTACGACGAATGACCATACCGATATCACCCCAGTCAGAGTGATGCAAACGACGTTCATCAGCTCCAGCAATCAAGGTTCCCTTATCAGTTTTCAGCAGGGCTGGAATGCGGTAGCTTGCGATACCATCTTTATTTGGCTTACGGTTCTCACCACCTTCAAAAACATCCAGTTTATCAGTAACTTCTGCTCCTTCAGGAAGTTTCTTCTCCAACTCTCCTCTTTCAAAAAGTTGGCTACGTTTTTTAACTTCTTCTTGAGAAAGAGCACGGTCATAAACAGTTAGATTACGGACTTTAAGATTAGCACCCCAGAAGTTTTTGCCTGTGCGTTTTGTTGTACCGATTTGTACATGGTTGGCATCTGGCATGTCTTGAATGAAACGACCAGACTGAGGACTTGTGCGCGACAAGACACCATTTACATAGACACGAACCTGACCTTTTGGTTGGTCAGCATTTGGTCTTTCAACTGTAAAGGTTACAGAGTTCCACTCACCTGGCTTAATCTTCAAAGGAGCAGTTTTATAATCACCATAGAATTGATTTCCATTTGCATCACGACCTTCAACGATAGCTGTGTTATCAAGGATAGCCATAGTGAAATACTCATTTACTTTGGTATCACTAGAAACTGAAAAGAGGTTGTAAAAACGTGGAGCAGATGCATCTGGCTTAAACTCCATATGGATGGTCGCATTTTGAAGTTTTTTAAGCTTGTCTAGCTCCTCCTTCATGTCAACTCTTTGACCGTTTGAAGGATTGGTTTCAACATCTTCCTTCTCTATTACAGCATTGGCATTTTCCAACTCTCTGGCATAAAAGTCACGGGGAATATTTCCAACTTCCTCGTCTTCACTCTCTGTAGCTGGAGTTTCGTTTGATGCTTCTGTTCCGGTTGGTTTTTCAGACCCTGGGTTTGCTTGCAACTCTTCACGGCTCACTTCTGTGCCCTTATCTGTTGCCGTTGCCAATTTTTCTGCGAGTTCCTTATCGAGATTCGTCAGATTTCCTGTCTCTACTTCCTTAGGCAATTCTGGTAAAGATTGCCCCGCTGTTTCACCATTCGTTGATGGTGCCTCTTGAGCCAAAACAGGGGCAGCACCAAAAACAACGGCTCCAATCACTACTGAAGCTGCTCCAACTGCAAATTTCCGAATCCCATATCTCTGTTTTCTATCAAAATCTCTCTGATTCATGTTTTCCCTTCCGTTATTTTTTTAAAAAATAAAGCGCTTTCTTTTTTGCTTAAAATTTTTAGCCACTCAGACTAGCTGCAAATAAGAAACTGTATTATTGAATGGAATTGCCATTCTTTGTAAATGAAATGCTGTTGCGCTTTTATAAATTCCAAGTTAAAAGATTCGCAACTAGCTATACTCCTTTCACTTTTTATCTTAATCATATTATATAATAAATATTCTAAATTTTAGACTTTATAATCTATAATAGATTCTACTTTCAAAGATATTTAGCAGTTTCAAACTACCTGAAACTACTTTCTCATTATCTGGGGCACATAAAGAAAAGCCTGTAGTTCATTCGAAACTACAGAGCCTTTTTTCAATTTTTAGTGACCAAGATAGGTAAAGGGGATCTCACTACCACACAACCAGTTGTAAACTTGATCATTGACATGAACATTCATGGCTTCATGAGCATATTCAGGCATGATACGATAACTCTTTTCACCAGTCAAACGGTTGTAAATAGCAAACTGAGTGATTGGATAGCAGACATCGTCATCAAGTCCAGTAATCATCCGAACTTCCCCCTTAATACGATGGGCAAGATTTTTTACATCGATATAGCTAAGTGTTTCCATAATCTGCTCTTCTGTCTCATGGAATGGATCATGGAACTTAAAGTAACGAAAGAGCTCATCATAGGCTTCGCTAGTATTTCCAATCTCTATCACTCGTCTAAAGTCTGACAAGAATGGATAAATAGCTACGGTTCGCTTAATCCGTGGATTTAACCCCGCAGCCACCAGAGCCAGCGCTCCTCCTTGAGAAGCTCCATAGCTTGCTAATTGGCCTTCATCCACTTGTGGGAAGCTAGCTACAATCTCAACTAATTGATAAATATCAAGATAAACATCCTTATAGAAGAGTTGCTCTTTTCCTTCTACTGCACCACGAATGATTTGACCCTTAACTGTATTTCCGAGAGGCGAGCGTAACCCATCTTGTGAGTAACCAGATTGACCACGGACATCCATAGATACAACACCATAACCAGCGACTGTAAAGGCCAACATATCTGTCCAATCCCAACAACGTCCCATATATCCATGGAAGTGAAAAATAACTGGTACTTTATGTTCAGATTTTGGTAAGACCACACGTGCATAAACAAGACCATCACGTGTACCTTTAAATGTTAACTCATAGCACTTCACGTTTGGAATACGAAATTCACGTTCCTCTAGTTGGTAATCTGGTAAGACTGAAACCTTCTCTATTTCCCCATCCCAAAAATCGTCAAAGTCTTGCGGAACTTCATCTCGCCCTCTGTAAGTTTTCATTTCTTCTATTAGTGCTGGATTTCTCATAAAACCCTCCTTAATTTTGTAACCGTTACCATAACTCTAGCACATAAAGGAAGGCAATGCAAGACTGATATTTTAAATAGAAAGTGATTTTAATTTTGAAGATTCATAAAAGCTTATCTGAAAGTAGTTTTATCCATTCCATTCTGTATACATTCAATACACTTTCAAAGAATAACAGCTTCTTTTCTCTCTCCTCCAAGAGTCATTGAAGACTAGTCTTATACTCAAATCCAAACTAGGTCAGCTTTATCTGCAACCTCAATGCCGTGCTTTGAACAACCTGCGGCTAGCTTCCTAGTTTGCTCTTTGATTTTCATTGAGTATTAGCATGTTTTCGGGTATATAGTTGTCTATCTTTAATCTAATGTTTTTTTACAAAAATAAAAAAGCTTCATAACCTTAATAGAATTGTTCTACCAAGATTACAAAACTCTTTCTTATTTCAAATCTTTTTTATAGCGTTCCAACTCTGCTTGGTTTGCCCAAACATAGTGACCTGGACGAATTTCTACCATAGAAGGTTTATCAGTTTCATAGTCATGTTGATCTGGATCATAGACTTTCAAAACTTTTTTACGTTCCAAGATTGGGTCTGGAATAGGAACAGCTGATAGAAGTGCTTGCGTGTATGGATGAACTGGATTGTTAAACAATTCTTCAGTCTCAGCCACTTCAACAATAACACCCTTATAAATTACCGCGATACGATCAGAGATGAAACGAACTACTGACAAATCGTGGGCGATAAAGAGATAAGTCAAGCCTAATTCCTTTTGGAATTTCTTGAGCAAGTTCAAAACTTGGGCACGTACTGAAACGTCCAAGGCTGAAATCGGCTCATCCGCAATTACGAAGTCAGGTTGCATAACCAAGGCACGGGCAATCCCGATACGTTGACGTTGTCCACCTGAAAACTCATGTGGGTAACGTGTCAAGTGTTCAGCTAAAAGTCCCACTTCACGAATGATATTTTGAACTTTTTCTTTTCTTTCTTCTTCATCTTTAAATAAATGGTGGTTATAAAGACCTTCAGAAATGATATAGTCAACCGTTGCACGTTCATTCAAACTTGCAGCAGGGTCCTGGAAAATCATTTGGATACGACGGATTAATTCCGAAGCTTGTTCACGTGATTTTTTACCATTAATTTTTTTACCTTCAAAGATGATATCACCTTTGCTGGTATCATTAAGACCGATAATAGCACGACCAATTGTTGTCTTACCACTACCAGACTCTCCAACAAGTGAGAAAGTTTCTCCTTTGTTGATAAAGAAGTTCGCATTTTTAACAGCGACAAACTTTTTGCTTCCTTCACCGAAGGAAATTTCTAAGTCTTTAATTTCTACTAATTTTTCAGACATTTCCTTCCTCCTAGTCCTCAAGATGAGCAAAGCCCATCTTTTCACGAATTTTATCGTGTAAGTCTTCAATCACTGCTGGTTTTGAAACTTTTGGAGCCTGTTCATGAAGCAACCATGTTTTCGCCCAATGAGTATCTGATACTGCAAACTGTGGAGCTTTTTCTTCGAAATCAATCTTCATCGCATAGTCTGAACGAAGAGCAAAAGCATCTCCCTTCAATTCAGTATAAAGCGATGGAGGTGTTCCAGGGATTGAGTACAATTCACCTTTGTCATCCGCAAGTTGAGGCAAGCTTGACAAGAGGCTCCATGTATATGGGTGACGTGGGTCGTAGAAGATTTCTTCAACAGTACCATACTCGACGATTTCACCAGCATACATAACTGCAACTTTATCAGCGATACTTGCTACGACACCTAGGTCGTGAGTGATGAAGATTGTTGTAAAGTGGTATTCGTGTTGAAGTGATTTCAACAAGTCAATGATCTGTGCTTGAATGGTCACATCAAGAGCTGTTGTCGGCTCATCACAGATAAGAATGTCTGGACGACAAGCAAGAGCAATCGCGATAACGATACGTTGACGCATTCCTCCAGAATACTGGAATGGGTATTCATCAAAACGTCTCTCAGCATCCGGGATACCAACCTTGTTCATATAGTCGATAGCCATCTCTTTAGCTTCTTGAGCTGTCTTGCCTTGGTGTTTAATAATAACTTCTGTGATTTGACTTCCGATTGTCTTGATAGGGTCTAGACTGGTCATCGGATCTTGGAAGATAGTTGCAATCTTTGCACCACGAATACTTTCCCATTCTTTATGAGAAGATAAGGTTGTCAAATCTTGTCCACGGTAATTAATACTACCTTGTGCAATACGACCATTTTCTTCCAACATTCCTGTAAATGTTTTTGTCAAAACTGATTTACCTGAACCTGACTCCCCAACTAACGCAAGGACCTCTCCCTCAATCAAATCGATGGAGACACCTCGAATAGCTGTCAAAATCTTGTCACGAACATCAAATTCCACGACAATATCTTGAGCAGTCAAAATTACATTTTTTCCTTTTATCATGTCTACTCCTATCTATGTGTACGTGGATCACTAGCATCCGCTAGGTTTTGACCAACAACGAACAGTGACAAGGATACCAAGACCAAAGTTGTCAATGGAATCCAGAAGAGGTATGCATTGGTTGTTACGTTCTGAGAATAATCTGAAATCAAACGTCCCAAACTTGGTACTGTGATTGGCAATCCAAGTCCAAAGAATGAAAGGAAAGCTTCATATGAGATAAAGGCTGGAAGCATTTGCGACGTACTCGTAACAATAACAGATACCAATTGTGGCATAATGTTTTTCATAATAATTTTGTAACTTGGTGTTCCCAAGGTACGTGAAGCAAGGTTGTACTCTAAATCACGGTAACGTAACATTTGGATACGAATTGAATGGGCAACACCAATCCAAGTGGTTACACTCATGGCAAAGATCAAATTCCAGAAACCTGCACCGATAGAGTAAGTCAAAACAATAACGATCAAAAGTGATGGGATATTGTTGATAACGTTGTAGACCTCCATCATGATACGGTCAACTGATTTTGAGATCCCCCAAATTCCACCAATGACAACACCGATAAAAAGGTTGACAAAGGTCGCAATGACAGAAATCAAGATAGAGTTACGAGCTCCAAACCAGACACCATCAAAGAGAGATTTACCATTACTATCTGTACCAAACCAATGCTCAGCATTTGGCTTAATGTAACGAGCGCTAAAATCATTTACCTTACTTACATCATTGAAGTCAAAATCAGAGAACATTGGGTAAATGAAACTCATCAAAACAACCGCAATCAAGATACCTAGCATGATTACTGTTGATTTTTTCTTCAAAAACTGTCTAAAAACAGAACCCCAGTATGAATAGGCAGGAGCATCAATTGCTTCAGAGGCATAATCATCACGTTTTACAAACTGAAATTTTTCATTACTAATTGTAGACATTATTTGCCTCCTTTCTCTGTCAATTTAATACGTGGGTCAATAATAGTCATCCAAATATCTCCGATAAGGTTTGAGAAGATTGAAACACAAGTGAAGATAAAGACAAGACCAACTACCATATTATTGTTTGAAGCTTTTACAGAGTCAATCAACATTTTACCCATACCTGGGAAGGCGAAGACTGTTTCAGTAAGAGTTGCTCCACCAATAACACCAATAATTGAGCCTGGGATACCAGAAACAAGTGGTACCATAGCATTTTTAAAGATGTGCTTATCAGAAATCTCTTTCTCAGACAAACCTTTAGCACGAGCAAAACGAACGAAATCTTGTGATTGCAAGTCAATCATATAACGGCGAATCCAAATTGCCATAGTAGGTGCTCCTAGCAAGCCCAGAATCACTGCAGGAAGGACATAAGAACGCCAATCACCAGCACCCAAGATTGGGAATGAGTCTGGGAAGCCGATTGAAGAACCAATCAAACGAATAATATAAACTAGGGCAATCGTTGGAAGAGCCAACAAGAACGTTAAAGTCCCTGTTGCGAAACTATCGATCCAAGTGTTTTTGAAACGAGCCATTGCTGAACCAAGAGGAATCGCAATCGCATATGAAATCGCAAGACCAATCAAACCAGTGATAGCAGAACTTGCAATCATAGATGGGTACTGATAGTTGCTTTCAGTAGCTGTATATGGATCATCTTTACCGTAGTTCGCTACTTCACGAGCATCTGCTTGACTCGGAGATTTATAAGTTCTTGAGTAAATGTTAACTGATGATGTTTTCTTACCAGTTGGGAATTGAACTTCAGAAGTCTTCGTTTGTCCTTGTCCTTGTGTAATAACTTGAAGAACAGGAGTATTTGCATAAGTTGGATAAGAATCTCCTAGGTTCAAGTTGACAAAGTTTTGGTGAACAAATGGGAACTGACTATTGAAGTACAAGAGGTATTTGTGTTTAGTACCTGAACCCACAAGAGACCAACCGATAGCAGGGTCATTCTCAAAGCGCAAATAACGCTCTAAGTTAGGATTCTCAGGGTCTTGGATCTTGTTTGTATGGTCAATATCAAGCAAGTTTGCGTAGAATTTGAACACACGCTCAAAAATAGGAATTTCACGAGTAGCATAGAATTGACCGCTCTCTGTAAACTCACCTAGAGTCCAACCATTACCAAGTTGTTGGATATATTTTTCATAGATAGCTTTATTTGTATCATTTGCATCTACTGTAACAGAAGAGTCAATGCTACTAGCTTTTTCCTGCAACTCTTTCGTATCGTAATATTCGATATACCCCATACGCTCATAAACGGTATTTTCATAGTTATCACGTTTATCAGCTGTTGTTGCAATTTTATTGTAGTTAGTATCTTGTTTGAAGATCAACTTCCGTGGAACCATCGTATAGATGATTGTGTAAATCAAGGTCGTTACTAAGAAAATAGAAACCAACGACCGCAAGATACGCATAAAAACATATTTTTTCATATTATTTCCTTTAAAATCCCAAAAGAACCTTCTCCTTTAGGAGAGAAAGTTCTGATGAGCATTATTTATTTCACATGACTCGCTAACTCTTTTTGAGCTTTTTCGTTTGATTCAGCTTTTTCTTTGAGCCATTTTTCACGAGCTTCTTTGTACTCTTTGGTTGTTACAGTGTTTGCTTGCAATTGAAGATATTTGAAGTAAATATCTGAGCCTTTATCACCAGATTGAGTGTAAGATGCTGAGAATGGCACTACACGAGAAATAACTGGTGCTGCTCCTGTAGAAGACATAGCTGGAAGGAAGAGTGAGCTATCTGTCAACCAAGCTTGAGCTGCTGCATATTTCTCATAACGTTTGTTAAGATCGCTTGTTTCACTAGCTGCATCATCAACTAATTTGTCATAGTCTTTCAAGCCAACTTGAGCGACCGCTGGGTTTGATGGATTATCATAGCCCATGTAAGTCTTAGTTGTTTCACTGTTAGTAGATTTTAGGATATCAAGGTAAGTTGACGGATCTTCATAGTCTGGGTTCCATCCAACGGCACCTGAAAGATCCCAATCTTCTGCTGCTGCACTAGCTGCATAATATGTGACGTTTTGTAATTCATCTGTAGTGATTTGTTGGATATCGATGACTACATTATCTGTACCCAAAGCAGTCTCAACAGATTGTTTAAATGATTGGATACGAGCAATATAGTTTTTAGATGCTTGGTCAACCGGAATGTCCAAATGAATTGGGAATTTCACGCCGTCTGCTTCCAAAGTCTTCTTAGCTTTAGCCAATTCTGCTTTCGCTTTATCTACATTGTAAAGTCCATCTTGAGCATCTGCAAAGTTTACATCTTTCCATTCATCACCATAAGAAACGACCTTCTCAGTAACTAAGTCGCCAAATGTTTTTTCACCTGCAGAAACGAAGTCTGGTTTTACAAAAAGGTTACGAACAGCAAGTGCTGCTCCATCTTTACCATTAATCTGAGCCGAATATGAAGTGCGATCAAATGCAAAGTTCAAAGCTTGACGGAAATCTTTATTAAGAAGGGCTTTCTTAGTAGAAGTTTTTTCTTCGTCAGTTGTTTTTGAAGTATACTTATAGCTTTGACGGTCAATATTGACACCCAAACCAGCAATACCGGCTCCTTGTGGAGTATAGTAGATATTATCTTTATATGTTTCTGCTACTTTAGAATAGTTTGAGCTAGTAGGGTAGAGACGGGCATAGCTGTATGCACCACTTGTAAAGTTACGCTCGATTGATTCTTGATCCGAACCATCATAATAAGCAAGCGTTACAGTATCGATGTGAACATTGTCTTTATCCCAATACTGTTCATTCTTCGCAAACTCGATAGAAGACTTAGCTGTCAATCCTTTAAGCAAGAAAGGACCATTGTAAAGCAACGATGTTGGATCTGTCGCCTTACCAAAGTCTTTACCTTTTGATTTTTCAAACTCTGCGTTCAAAGGCCAGAAAATTCCGTAAGACAGTTTAGAGTTCCAGTATGGTTCTGGTTGGTTCAATGTATATTGAAGAGTGTAATCATCGACTGCTTTAACACCTACGGCAGAGAAGTCTGTGTTGTTTCCTGACAAGTAGTCAGCCAATCCTTTAACAGAATTTTGTGCTAGGTAAAGAGCGGCTGATTTATTGTCGGCTGCGTGTTTCAAACCTGTAACAAAGTCATTTGCAGTTACTTCTGCATATTCTTCACCATCAGATGTGAACCATTTTACACCTTTACGAATTTTATACGTGTATGTCAAACCATCTTGAGATACTGACCAATCTTCAGCGACTGCAGGAGTAAGGTTACCATACTTATCATTCGTAAAGAGTCCATCGATACCGTTTGAAGTGGCAACTTTTGTACTTTGTTTCCCAGAGATAAGGTAATCCAATGTTTCTGGGTCAGCAGTGTATACATAACCATATGCTTTTGGTGCTTCAGCATTTGATGATTTTGAAGAACCACAAGCTGCGAGAACGCCTGTTGCAAGTAGGGCAACCCCTGCTACCGCAAAAATCCGACTTTTTTTCATGTTTAGTTAACTCCTCTATTAAAATTAATGAGATACTGTTGATTATACCATAATCCCTTTCAAAAGTAAACGAATTTTCAGAATATTTTGTCGCATACCATCTGATAAGCAGGAAAACTTACATTTTCAGAAAAGAAACTATTGACGAGATTTAATTTAAAAGGTATAATAATAAAAGTTAAGGCGGTATAGCCAAGTGGTAAGGCACGGCTCTGCAAAAGCTTGATCGTCGGTTCAAATCCGTCTACCGCCTCTATATTATCGAAGACTCCCACAGGAGTCTTTTCTTTTTAACTACTAGAAAGCTTTATCAGTTTAACTACTAGAAAAGCTTTATCAGTTCTTCTCTGATAAAGCTTTTGTTTTATTCTGTTTCTTCTTCTGATTCGAGTTCTTGGATTTGAACCTTAAGCTTGGTTACACGTCCATTTTTGACCTTATCATTGGTTAGGGTGATATGCTTATTGCTACTTTCTAACTCATAGCTAAGTTTTTCTGATGTTGGAATAGTTCCCACACCAGTCAAATAGTAACCTGCAATCGTATCTACATCGTCACTTTCAAGTTCAACATCGAAATAACTATTGAAGTCGTTCAAGTTCATCGTACCTTGAACAATGTAGGTATTCTCACCAATAGTGTAAACATAAACCTCAGCACGGTCAGTTTCGTCGTCAATCTCACCGACAATCTCTTCAAGAAGATCCTCTAGCGTAACTAGACCAGCCATACCTCCATACTCATCCAGTAGGATAGCCATCTGTCTTTGAGTATTTCTCAACTCTTTTAATAAATCATCCACAAAAATGGTCTCAGGTACAAAGAGTGGATCTTGTAAGATTCGCTTCCAGACAATATTGTCAAAACCACTGGCAAAGGCTTCTTTAAGAAGACTCTTAGTATGAATCAATCCAATAACATTATCCTTATCTCCATCATAAACAGGAATACGAGAAAAATTCTGTTTTAAGATACTTTGGATAATGGTCTGAGTGTCATCTTGAATATCTACCATGAAAGCATCGGTTCGAGGAACCATGACTTCACGTGCCATGAGCTCATCTAGCGAGAAAATCCCTTGTAACATTTCAATTTCATCAGCATCCAAGGTTTCTTCACTCTTAGACAACATGTACTCAATCTCATCACGAGTCATTTTTTCATCTGCATCGTCAAATGTCATCGGTGTCAATTGACTCAAGAAATTAGTTGATGCTGAGAGCATCCAAACGAAGGGACTCACAATCTTACCAAGAGCAATAATAAACGGTACTGTTCGGATGGCCAAGGCATCCTTAAGATTTAGAGCAATTCGCTTTGGATAAAGCTCGCCAAAAACAATAGAAATATAGGTCAAGAAAGCTAATGATAAGAAGCTAGCTACCGCATAGGCAGTTTCGCTATTTCCCATCCAAGAGGCGATCAATTCCCCAAGTGAATCTGCTAGTTTAGCCCCTGACAAGATCGTGATTAAGGTGATACCAACTTGAATGGTTGATAAAAAGTGATTCGGGTTTTCAAGTACCTTTAGTAAACGGATATAGCGTTTATCCCCCTCCTCAGCTTTTTGCTCAACACGTGAACGACTAAGTGAAACCAAGGCCATTTCTGTTGCAGAGAAAAAGGCATTTAAAAAGGTCAAAACAACTAATAAAACAAATTGCAGTAACAAATCCTGACTGCTCGGGTCTTCCATTTTCCTTCTCCTAAAAAGTATAATTGAAACTATTATACCATATTTTCCAATTTCTACACATTAATTTTCAATTTCTATGATAAAGGGGCGTGGAACAAAGAGCTGAACCCCTAGTCTTGATGCTTTAGTTCCAGCCTTGTGAATTTTCAAAAAAGCTCTTTAAAAATCTGAAAAGAGGAAAATACAACCAATCGTGTCAACAGTTCATGACTAATAAAAAACGAGGTTGGGATTTTCCCTCAACCTCTTGATCAATTAGTTATTTTTTGTGACTGTGACTTCACCTGTTCGGTAATCTAACTGAATTCCCTTTTGGACATTTGGAATAACGACGTTAAACTCCAATTCTCCATCAGAGGACTTAGCTTCAATCTGGGATGCGGACGGCACCAAGTCTTCCTCAGACGCATAGAGCAACGTCACACGGTAACGCACTCGTTTGTTTTGATCTAGGGCTTTTCGAACCAAACTCTCATAGTAGTTTTGGCCTGTGGAATCTTCTGCACGCGCTTGGTTGGCCCAAGCTGTCTGTACGGCAATATTTTTAGGATTGCTGGTAGAAGCATCGAAGCCATCTAAGCCACCTATCAAGGCATAGCCTAACAAGTGTCCTCTATCGACCGCATGGTTATAGCTTCCTTTTAGATTCTTAACCTGATGCCAACCCGCAGGCGTCCAAGATGTTGAACCATTGCCAGTTTCTTCACGGTCCTTGTACTGCCTTGTTGCTTTTGACATGATTGCATTCGCTACTGTGGGAACTGTCTCTCCTCCTACCGTTTTTGTCTTGTTATCCGCATAGGGTTTACTTGAAACCTTGGCGTCTAGATTGGTTTTATTGTTATTGACGATAAAGGCTCCTGCGCCATTCCACTCTAGCGTGCCCTTGATTTGTTTTTTAACCGAATCTGTTAGGACACTTTCTGCCAGTTCTTGACTTGGAGTATCAGACGACTGTGATTTTTGTTTTACTTGTGTTTGTGGTGCAGTGTTGGAAGACTGCATTTGTTTAATATAGTAGCTTCCTGCTGACAAGAGCAAAAAGAGCAAGAGGCCAATTAGGGCCTGCCTTGTTTTTTTATTCATATTTTCTCCTTGTACTCTTCGAAAATCTCTTCAAACCACGTCAGCGTCCATCTGCAACCTCAAAGCAGTGCTTTGAGCTGACTTCGTCAGTTCTATCCACAACCTCAAAACTGTGTTTTGAGTAGCCTGCGGCTAGCTTCCTAGTTTGCTCTTTGATTTTCATTGAGTATTACATTCACTTCCTAGAAAAAGACTGGTCTCCCAGTCTATTTTCCTGTAAATTTTGCGATGAGTTCTTGCCATTTTGCTGGCGCTAAAATAGCCCAAGGATCTTGACCTTTTCCTAGAATACCATAGCCAATCATCAAACCAATAGCAAGAGCTAAGAATCCTAGTAGTAATACTACAATTACTAGGATAAAGCGACGTAAGACATATTTGGATTGTTTATTCATCTTCATCAGCTTCCACACTTACCCGTTCAATCTTAGCTCCTAACTGAGCTAATTTTTCATGAAAACGGTAGTAACCCCTATCTAAATGGACAAGCTTTCCTACAACTGTTTCGCCTTCAGCTACCAAGCCTGTCAAAATCAAGGCTGCACTGGCACGTAAGTCTGTCGATAGAACTTCTGCACCTTGGAGAGGCTGTCCTCCGACGATACGGGCTGTATCACGGATGATTTCAGAGTGCAAGCCCATACGACGCATTTCCTCTAAATGTTGGAAACGATTCTCAAATACAGTCTCTACCATGGTTGACTCACCTTGAGCAACGGTCATTAGAGCAGTGAACTGCGCTTGCATGTCTGTCGGGAATCCTGGATGTGGAAGTGTCTTAACGTGGACAGCCTTTAATTTTTCACGTTGAGAACGAATACGAATTCCTTCGTCCTCATCGATGACTTCAACACCCATTTCCTGTAATTTAGCAATCAAGGGACGATTGTGTTCCCAGATGGCATCTTGAATCAAGACATCTCCACCTGTAATGGCAGCTGCTACCATGAAGGTCCCTGCTTCGATACGGTCTTGCACAACATTGTGGGCCGCACCGTGTAGTTGCTCAACACCAGTAATCGTTACAGTTTCTGTTCCTGCCCCCTTGACCTTGGCACCCATTTTATTTAGGAGAACAGCCAAGTCTACAATCTCAGGTTCACGCGCAGCATTTTCAATGACTGTAACGCCGTTAGCAAGAGTTGCTGCCATCATCAAGTTTTGAGTAGCACCTACACTTGGGAAGTCCATGTAAATGTGAGCTCCGTGCAAGCGTTCTGCCTTAGCTTCGATATATCCTGCCGTTTGAGTAATTTGAGCCCCCATCGCTTCGAGTCCCTTTAGGTGAAGGTCGATAGGGCGACTACCGATAGTACAACCACCTGGCATCGAAACTTTAGCATGTCCTACACGAGCCAAGATTGGTCCCAATACTACAATAGAAGCACGCATCTTGCTGACATACTTATAGGGAGCTTCTTCGGTGATGTCTCCAGTAGCATCAACTTCAACAACATGTGCTTCTTGATCAAAGTCTACTTTCGCATTTAATCCACGAACCACCTGATTCATGGTAAAAACATCCGATAAAATAGGAACATTTTTTAAGACCGTTTTTCCTTCACTTGCTAAAATAGTTGCTGCAAGCAGTGGCAAAACTGCATTTTTTGCGCCCTCGATGGTAACACTTCCAACCAAACGATTATCGCCACCTTGAACTACAATTTTTTCCATAGAGTATTTTCCTTCACTTACAATTTTAGAATAGTGTTCTAACTGCTTCTTGCCAAAGTTGGTAGAGGTTCAGAAAAAAGGAACTAATCAGATATCCTAAACCAATACTACACAATACTACCAAGAGTCGAACCTTCTTCGCATTATCCTTTGTCACCTTCAAAATTTGATCCCATCTGACCAAATCTTTCAAGAGCTGAAAGACTAGGTAGACAAAAAACATATGACTACTAAGGGTAAAAAACAATTGAATCATTTGCCTATTATACCATCTTCTTTTTTTCTACGCTAGTTTAGGGATTCGCCTACTGTTTAGGGATTGTTTTTCAAATAGTCAATCGCATCTTGAAGCGTTTTGACTGGAACGATTTTCATGTCTGTTTTAATCATTTGAGCTGCTTCTAGAGCTGTGTCATAGTTACTCTTGGCATTTGGATTGGCCTTTTTAGCTTCCTCAGTTACTGGATTGTTAGGAGCAAAGAATACAGTAGCTCCCTTTTTAGCTGCAGCAACAACTTTTTTATCAATTCCGCCAATGTCACCTACGTTGCCATCTCTGTCGATACTTCCAGTACCCGCAATAATCCGTCCATTTCGAAGAGTAGGATCTGCAATTTGCGTGTAGATGGATAAACTAAACATCATCCCAGCACTAGGACCACCAATGCCAGCAGTTGAAAACTTGATTGGTACATCACTAGATACTTCTGTGCGGTCAATCAAACCGATTCCGATACCATTCTTCCCATTTTCCAGAGTAATGATCTTTCCTTCAGCAGTTTTGACTTTTCCATCCTCCTCATAAGTAACCTTAACCTGATCACCTAGAGTTTGAGAATTAACGTAGTCCACCATCTCTTTTGAACTCTCAAAAGTTTTATCATTGACAGCTGTTACGGTGTCAGCAATATTAAGAACTCCCTTGAAAGTCGAGTTATCTGTTACAGTCAAAACATAGACACCCAGATATTTGAGCTCTATTTCCTTACCAGCCGTCTTCAAACCTTGATATTTGGCCATGTTTTGCGAAGTTTCCATATAAAACTGGTTGATTCGCATAAATTCCGCATCTGATGAACCACCAGTCATCTCTTTGGCACTATGTATGTCCGTAAAAGGTGTTAGCCAAGCATAGACTAAGTCAACCAGTCTAGCGTGCTTAACTCCAACCGTCACAAATTGGTAGGAACCTTCCTCTTGGTCAGGTTGGTTATTAACTTGTAAGACCTTTCGAATATCTTCAGAAGTTCCTGGCACCTCGATATAATAAGGCAGGGGCACTGTAAAAGCGATAAAAGTGATAATGAGCCCAATAATGAGATATAAGGGCCATCTAGTTTTTTTCTTCATTGTTTAACTCCTCTAGAACAGCATTTGGTACATACCCGCTGATATCTTGACCAAATTTCAATAGTTCTCTCACAGCCGAAGAGCTGATGTATACATGCTCTGGGCGACTGTGGAGATAGATTGTTTCCATTTCTCCCGCTAGTTGATGGTTGTAAAAATCAAAACTAGCTTCATACTGAAGATCTGTTGCATTGCGCAAGCCACGCACCAAGACCTCTGCACCTAATCTTCTAGCAACATCAACGACTAATTCATCGTGAGAAGCTATGACTTGGACATTTTTGAGATGTGCTAGTGCTTTTTCAACAGTTTTCTTTCGGCTCTCTATCGGTAAAAATCCCGTTTTATGTGGATTATAAAAAATTCCCACATACAATTGATCAAAGAGCTTACTTGCACGCTCAATGAGATCCAAATGTCCATTGGTCATCGGATCAAAAGAACCTGTAAATAGCCCAATCTTATCTGACATAAACCGTCACCTTACTAATTCCATATATTTTTTCCTTCCAGATGCCCAAACAGGCGATTTCTTCTGGAAGTTCTACTGATTTATCGGTCTCGCAGACCACCATGACATCTTCTGAAAAAAGATTTCTCTCTACCATTTTTTCAATATCTGAAACGATTTGTTCTTTTGCATAGGGAGGATCTAAAAAAATTAGATCAAAGGCACCATCCACCTGCTCCAATGCACGACTGGATTCCATTTTCAATAATTGAAATTTAGAGGTTTCCTTAGTCATCCGAATATTTTCTGCGACAATACTCTGGGCCCTGCGATCTTTCTCAACCAGTACTGCACTGGACATTCCCCTTGAAACGGCCTCGATGGATAAACCACCGCTACCAGCATAAAGATCTAACACACGTCCACCTTCAAAGTAGGGACCAATCATATTAAAAATAGCGCCCCTGACCTTATCTGATGTCGGTCTAGTTGTTTTCCCGTCTAGCGTCTTTAACGGACGCCCTCCGTAGATTCCTGATACGATTTTCATACCGTATATTATACCAAATTCTTATCAAAAAAAGAAAATCGAACCTTACGGCTCGATTGATTAAAGAATATTTTCGTAAGTATCTCTCACTTCTTGAGGCCAAACACTGGTTTGAACTTCTCCGATATGCTTTTTACGAAGTAGGAACATAGCCATACGAGATTGGCCAATTCCTCCACCAATTGTCAATGGGAAGAGGCCGTTTAAGAGAGCTTTGTGCCACTCCAAAGAAAGGCGGTCTTCGTCTCCTGTGATAGCTACTTGGCGACGGAGGGTGTCTTCATCGACACGAATGCCCATTGAAGACAATTCAAAGGCTGCACCCAAGTTATCATTCCAAACAAGGATGTCCCCATTCAAGCCATGATAGCCATTTTCAGATTCGGTTGTCCAGTCATCATAGTCTGGTGCACGTCCGTCATGAGGTTTTCCATCTGACAATTCTCCACCGATACCAATTAGGAAGACCGCACCGAACTCCTTACAGATAGCATTTTCACGTTCTTTAGGTGTCAAGTCTGGGTAGCGTTCCACCAACTCTTCAGTATGGATAAAGGTAATTTGTTTAGGTAGAATTGACTCAATATCGTAGCGAGCTTCTACTGCTAACTCTGTCAAACGAATAGCCTTATAAATCTTTTCTACCGTTTCTTTAAGATAGGCAAGATTGCGCTGTCCGTTTGGAATAACTTTTTCCCAGTCCCACTGGTCTACATAGACTGAGTGAGTCGCATCTAGGGAATCTTCGTCTGGACGAAGAGCCTTCATGTGAACAAAGAGTCCTTCTCCCTCACCAAAACCAAAACGAGCCAAGGTATGGCGTTTCCACTTAGCAAGGGAATGCACCACTTCATAGGTTTCATCTGGGATTTGCAAAACCTTAACAGAAACTGGATGTTCAATCCCTGAAAGGTTATCCTGCATCCCATCCCCAACCTTACTCAAGATTGGTCCCTGCACTTCCACAACTTCTAATTTATCTTTCAAATACTGGGTAAAGGTATTTTTTACAAAGGAAATTTCTTCCTGTTGATGGATAAAACTTTTCTTCATATATCTCTCCTTTTGAATAATAAGATGATTATACTCTTTTACCAGTAAAAATAAAAGTAAAAATTTAAAAAAGAGCTCATTTGAGCTCTAAAAGTATTAATCGTCACTTCCAAAGATACGCAAGAAGCTAAGGAAGAGGTTAATAAAGTCAAGATAGAGGCTAAGTGCCAATGAAATTGCCCAACCTGTAGCGACTTGACCATTTGATTCTTCATAAACATAGCGAATCTTTTGGTTATCCCAAGCAATCAAACCTGCAAAAACAAGAACCATGACAATACTGATAATGTAGTCGAAGAGGCCACTGTTTAAAAATACATTGACAATCATAGCCAAGATAAGACCCACCAGGGCTCCAATCAAAGCACGTCCGATACCACTCAAGTCCTTTTTAATCACAACTCCGATAATTGCCATGACAAAGAAGAGGGCAGCGCTAGAAATGAAAGCCGTTAGAACCGTTCCTGGTAGATAGAGTGATACGATGAAACTCAGTGAAAAACCGTTCACTACTGAATAGATGAGAAACATCGGAAGAGCTGCTGGGCTATTTTTATAAGCCATATTACTTGCTGCTATTACAAGAGCAACTTCAACTACTCCTGTTACGATTAACCATATGCGGGCGTTAAACATCAACTGAACAAGAAGGTCCTGGAAGGTCGTTAACATTAAGGCTGAAACAAGTGCAGATAAGGCGATCCCAATCCCTACAAAAGCATAAACTTTTGCATAAAATTGATTCAAGCCAGAACGTTCTTGAATAATTGTTTGATTCATATCTTTTTCTCCTTATGAAATCTTTTTACTGATTATAACAAAAATCAAATCATTTAACTCAAATAAAACATGAGTATGCCTGCAGCGATGGCAACATTGAGACTCTCTGCTTGCCCTTTCATGCTGATGTGGACTAATTGGTCTGCCTGGTCTGTCATGAATGGACTAATGCCTTGGCCTTCATTCCCCATGACCAAGGCAAAATCTTCTAGGCAAGCCAGCTCACGATAATCTTTAGAGTTTTGTGATAAGGTGGTTGCCAGAATTGGTAAACCGCTCTTTTTAGCTTGTTCCACAAACCCTTCGACAGACATGCGATAAATCGGCAAATGGAAATGACTGCCTTGCATGGAGCGAAGCGTTTTGAGGCTATAGATATCTGCTGACTTGCTGGAAACGATGACTCCAGAAAAACCTGCTGCATCTGCCGTCCGAATCATGGTCCCAACATTTCCAGGATCCTGCACATCTTCTAAAAAGAGATACTTTCCTTGGCTCAAATCTGGTAACTGCTCATCCTCCTTTTGAACAATGGCAACAATACCCTGAGGAGTTTGAGAATCTGCTAAATCGAGCAAGATTTCTTCTGTCACAAGGACAGTCTGAGGATAGTCTACTAATTTTTCACCATACTCTGCGAGGGCAAAAATTTTCTCAATCTTTGCACCTGCCTGAATAGCTTCTTCAAACAGATGCCATCCCTCAATCAGATATGAGGTTTTCCGATATTTTTTTTGATGCAATTTTTTGGCATTTTTCACCACAGAATTGGCTTTAGAGGTTATAATAGTCATAGAAATATTATAACACAATCAAGGAGGTTTGGTATGCAAAAGGTTAAAATGATCGCCCAAGGTCGCGTCCAAGGGGTGGGCTTCCGCTGGGGTGTCTATACCCTAGCTCTAGAACTAGGTGGCATTACGGGTCGTGTCTGGAATAACGATGACGGAACCGTTGAAATACTTGCCCAAGCAGAGTCTTCAGCCATTATGGCTAAATTTATCCAAGAGATCCGAAAAGGCCCTACCCCATTCTCTAAAGTAACCTATCTTGATGTTCAATTGAGTAACTTTCCATCTTATTCAGACTTCAAAGTCGCAAATTAGGTCTCTAGAACTATTGTATATTTTCCAAAAAAACAGTAGAATAGAAAGGTATAATTTTTAAAGAAGGAATAAAAACAGTGAAATCAATTAAACGAATCGCTCTCTCAGTCATGGGAGTGGCTATGCTATTAGTCTTGACAGGTTGTGTCCAGGTTGATAAATCAACAGGACTCCCAACTGGACCTGTTTGGGATTTCTTGGGTGCTCCGATGGGAGAAGCTATCAAATACTTCGCCAATGACCAAGGTCTCGGTTTCGGTGTTGGGATCATCATCGTAACCATTATCGTTCGCTTGATTATCCTCCCACTTGGTATCTACCAATCATGGAAGGCAACCCTTCACTCTGAGAAGATGAACGCTCTCAAGCACGTCCTTGAACCACATCAGACTCGTCTGAAAGAAGCAACGACTCAAGAAGAAAAATTAGAAGCTCAACAAGCTCTCTTTGCTGCTCAAAAAGAGCACGGCATCAGCATGTTTGGCGGCGTGGGATGTTTCCCTATCCTCATTCAAATGCCTTTCTTCTCTGCTATCTACTTTGCTGCCCAACATACTGAAGGAGTTGCCCAAGCAAGCTACCTAGGAATTCCTCTAGGCTCACCTAGTATGATTTTGGTTGCCTTTGCTGGTATCCTTTACTATCTTCAATCACTCCTTTCTTTACATGGAGTTGAGGATGAAACTCAAAGAGAACAAATCAAGAAGATGCTCTATATGAGCCCTCTCATGATTGTCGTGTTCTCTGTCTTCTCACCAGCCAGCGTTACACTTTACTGGGTTGTCGGTGGTTTCATGATGATTCTTCAACAATTTATCATCAACTACATCGTTCGTCCAAAACTTCGTAAAAAAGTACGCGAAGAATTTGCTAAGAACCCACCAAAAGCAAGCAAAACTTCAAGCACTCGTAAAGATGTAACCCCTGAACCAGCAACAGCTATCACAACTTCTAACAAGAAGAAAAACAAAAAACGCAATGCTGGAAAACAACATTCTAGATAAAAAATAAAAGGCTTAGCTTAAATGCTGAGCCTTTTCTATAGTCAAAAAGAGGCCGAGAAAAAATCCCGACCTCTTCTTTCATTTTATCCATGTACACGTTTCATGTAATCTTGATATCTTTCTGTATCCATCAATTCCTTAGCATTCTTAACGCGATCTGCTGTTGGAGGTTTAACTCCTTCAAGGGAATATGGAATCCCAAGCTCACGCCATTTGAACTCACCCATAGTGTGATAAGGCAAGATTTCAAACTTATCAACATTTTTGAGAGTTTTTACAAACTTACCAAGTTCAATCAAATCTTCATCTCTGTCTGTCAATCCTGGCACTAGCACGTGACGAATCCAAACAGGTTTACCGATTTCTGACAAGTACTGAGCACAAGCCAAGATGTTTTTATTAGTTTGACTGGTTACAATCTTGTGTTGTGCTTCGTTGATTTCCTTGATATCAAGGAGAACCAAGTCTGTCACGGCCATTAACTTGTTGAACTTTTCTAGATAGCGTGGTTTGTTACGGAATGGAAGGGCACAAGTATCCAAGGTACAGTGGATACCCTTTTCTTTTGCCTTGGTAAAGAGGGCAATCAAGAAATCAATCTGCAAGAGGGCTTCTCCTCCGCTGACTGTGATACCTCCCTTGTCTCCCCAGAAACCACGATAACGAAGCGCTTCTTCTAGAACATCATCTACTGTTCGTACACGAGATTTATTGGTTTCCATAGCCCAAGTATCAGGGTTATGGCAGTATTGGCAACGCATCTGACAGCCTTGCAAAAAGACAATAAAACGAATTCCAGGGCCATCTACCGCCCCAAAACTCTCTGTCGAATGCACCATTCCTGTCACTTGTCCATAGTCAATTATTTCCTCAGACATATCGTTACCTTCCTTGAAAACGTTTTATAGTCTTTATTATACCATGACTGAAAAGAAAAACCACAGATTTTGCCTATTTTTTAGAAAACAATCTGTTTTTCACTTTCAACTTTCATGATTTTCAAAATATTTATTAATCCTTGTCAAAATCAAAGCCATAGAGAGTCGCAAAATAATCCTCTGGTCGCTCTGCTCGGCGGATCAAGCGTGCTCCACCGTCCTCTGTATAGAGAATTTCTGCCGAACGAAGCTTGGCATTGTACTGGTAGCCCATAGAGAAGCCATGCGCACCTGTATCATGAATGACTAACAAATCACCAATTTCTGTTTGAGGTAGTTCACGATTAACTGCAAACTTATCGTTGTTTTCACAAAGAGAGCCAACAACATCAACTACTTCAGTCTGACCATCAGGATGCATCATATTTGTAATATGGTGATAAGCGCCATACATAGCCGGTCTCATAAGATTGACAGCTGACGCATCTACTCCTAGATAAGTACGATAGGTTTTCTTTTTATGAGTAACTTTTGTAACTAGAATGCCATGGGGTGCCAACATAAAGCGACCTAGTTCTGTAAAGATTTTAACCTGACCAAGACCTGCTGGTGTGAGGACTTCTTCATAAACCTGACGAACTCCCTCTCCAATCAAAGCAATATCATTAGGCTCCTGGTCTGGGCGATAGTTAACCCCGATACCTCCAGAAAGATTGATAAAGTCCAGTGAAATACCTAACTTTTCCTTGATTTCTACTGCCAATTCAAAAAGCTGACGTGCTAATTCTGGATAGTAGAGATGGGTCACTGTATTTGACGCTAGGAAGGAATGAATCCCAAAGGTTTTAGCTCCCTTTTCTTTCAAGATTGCAAAGGCTTCAAAAAGCTGTTCCTTAGTCATCCCGAACTTAGCTTCACCAGGATTATCCATAATGTCCGTACCTAGTTCAAATACGCCACCAGGATTGTACCGGCAAGAGATAATCTCAGGGATGCCTGCTGCACGTTCCAAATGCTCGATATCTTCAAAGGCATCTAAATTAATCGTCGCACCTAATTCACGGGCATAGGCATATTCTCTATCTGGAGTATTATTAGATGAGAACATCATATCGGAACCTGCAAATCCTAGTTTATGACTCATTAAGAGTTCGACATAACTAGAACAATCCACTCCACACCCTTCTTCTTGTAAGATTTTCAAAATAGCTGGGGTTGGGGTCGCTTTAACTGCGAAGTATTCTTTAAAGCCCTTATTCCAAGAAAAGGCCTTGTTTACTGCGCGTGCTTTCTCGCGGATACCTTTTTCATCGTAAAGATGGAATGGGGTTGGAAACTCCTCAACAATCTTTTCTAAGGCATCACGTTTAATAAATGGTGTTTTCATAGGACTCCTTCATATTCATTATCAAAGAAAGGCTGGGACGAAAGTTCCAACCTTTGTATTTCAAGTCAATTCTTATTTTTCTGTATCGAAGATATTTCCAACTTCAACAGCAATTTGTTGGTTCTTCACATCAATATTTGTGACTCTCAAGAGTGACTTGTAGTCGAACTGTTGTTCACGGTCTTCCTGCGCATTATCAGCAAAGACAGCTACACCAGCCAACTCTGAATCAAACTCAGACAAGAGGCTAATCATCCCGTTAATGGTTCCTCCACCCTTCAAGAAGTCATCGACGATCAAGACACGACTTCCTGCTTTGAGGCTACGTTTTGAAAGGAACATCTTTTCGATACGATCACTAGAACCTGAAACATAGTTGACACTAACAGTTGAACCCTCAGTGATTTTCAAGTCGCGACGGACAATGACAAATGGAACATTGAGAACATTTGCCACTGCATTTGCAAGCGGAACCCCTTTGGTCGCTACCGTCATAACGGCATCAATCTTCTGATCCATAAAGCTCTTAGCAATAATGCGACCGATGTTTTTCAAAATAGCTGGAGTGCTCAATAGGTCAGATAAATAAATGTAGCCACCTGGAAGAATACGGTCACTCTCTGAAAGTTTATCACGAAGCTCTTCGATAATCGCTTTAGACTCAAGGGTAGAGATCGATGGTGTAAAAATAACACCACCACCAGCACCTGTCACCGTTTGAATATGACCGATTTCAATTTCTTCGAAAGCACGCTTAATGATGACGATATCTTCAGAAATAGACGATTTGGCAGATTCATACTTTTCCGCAAAAGTGTTGAGACTGGTTAATTTGTATGGATTGTTAATCAAGTAATTGGAAATGACAACCATCCGATCACTTCTTCTTAATTTCATTATATTTTTACCATTCTTTTTTATTTAGTCTTTTTCTCATTATATCACACTAAAGCAAAAAAACGAACTTTATTGCCTAAATAAAGTTCATTTTTTTAGTTTCTAGTCTAATTTTGGCTTGTAGAAGGAACGATTGTCCATAGCAAAGACTTTATTGGTCATTTCTCCCTCATCAACAAGGGCCAGAGCTGTTGTCATCATCATCATGCTGGCATCCAAATTATCAATCATATGAATAATTTCTGCTTCCATCACTCGAGGACGAACTGGACTACCATACTCAAGGAGACCATGGTGACTGAGAATGACATGGCGAAGAAGTACAACCTCTTCTCTAGTATCATCAATGCCAAGCTCCATTACCGCTTTGGTAATTTCACTATCAATCAAAGCAATATGACCAATAAGGTTTCCTCTTACTGTGTACTCTGTCTGGTCGGGACCTGTCAACTCAATAACCTTGGCCAGGTCGTGCAGCATAATCCCCGCGTAGAGCAAGCTCTTATTGAGCTGAGGATAAATATCTGCTATCGCCTCTGCCAAACGAACCATAGTAGCAGTATGGTAAGCAAGACCTGTCTCAAAAGCATGATGGTTGGTCTTAGCAGCTGGATAGGAGTAGAATTCCTTGTCATATTTGGTGTAGAGTTTCCGAACAATTCGCTGCCAAATTGGATTTTCAATTTTAAAAATCATCTGCGCCATATATTCACGAATCTCTTTGGCATCTACTGGAGATTTAACCTTAAAGTCCGCTGGGTCGTTGGGTTCGCCAGGCTGAGGTAAGCGAAGGGTGATCTGATTAACCTGAGGGGTGTTATTATAAACTTCTCGGCGTCCCTGCATGTGGACTACTTTCCCTGCTGTAAAGGTTTCAACATTGTGGGGTTGAGCATCCCAGAGCTTCCCTTCAATTTCTCCACTATCATCTTGGAAGGTGAAGGCTAGGTAGTTTTTCCCAGCACGTGTCTGTCTCAGGTCAGCTGACTTGATCAGGTAAAAGCCTTCAAAAAGCTCATCTTTCTTCATGTGACTAATCTTCATATTCTTCCTCATCTTCTTGGAATTGGAGCAAATCAAGCGCAGGCTCACCTTCTGATAACTCAATGTGACGAAGCGTTCGCTCGATAGCTGTAGTACGACGGTTTAATAAATCATCAATATTGCCAGAGGCATGTTGGAGATGTTTTTGTGCCTTGACCAGAATCCCACCAAACTTGCCAAATTCGGTTTTGACACTAGCTAGGGTTTTACTAATATGGTCGGCACTTTTTTGAATGTTTAGAGTCTTGAAACCAACTGATAAGGAGTTAAGAAGAGCCGACAAGGTACTTGGACCTGCAACGATAATTTGCTCCTCCCGTCTCAAATCATCAAAGAAAATCGGATTTCGAACAATTTCCGAATAGAGTCCTTCTGTCGGAACAAACAAGACTCCAAAATTGGTTGTCCAAGGTGGCGCCAGGTACTTACTCTTAATATCCTTAGCAAAACGCTTGACGCTTGCTAGGAGAGACTTACGACAGCGCTCAATCTCGTCCTTGTCACCTGCTTCATAGGCTTCTTCCAGACGGTAATAATCTGCCAGTGGAAACTTAGAATCAATCGGTAGATAGACATATGCCTGGTCACCTTGTCCAGGTAACTTGATGGCGTATTCCACACGTTCACTAGAGTTTTCAACTGTTGCAAATTCTCGTTCATACTGGGCAGGTGTCATGATATCTTCAATAATCTGTCCCAGTTGTAATTCTCCTAGAATTCCTCGCGTTTTAGTTCCAGAAAGAACTTTATTTAGCGCACCAACATCACGCGCCACCGTCTGCATTTCACCCAGGCCTCGATTGACAGATTCCAGTTGCTTGGAAACTGTCTCAAAAGAGGCCTGCAAGCGTGTCTGCAAGGTTTTTTCTAGCTTTTCCTCAACCGTTTGGCGCATCTGTTCCAAGCGTTGCTCATTTGATTCCTGCAAGGCCTGAAGGCGTTGGTCAGTCTTATCTCTGGTTTGGAGAAGGTTTTCATTCATCTCTTGTCGAACCTGAGTCAAACCTTGGTGCAATTCAATCCGCACCTCCTGCAAACGGTCACTAACTGCCACTTCAAGATTTTTTTGGTCAAGCTGACTAGCTTGTCTGGCTTGTTCAAAACGATAATCCAGCTGATCTGAAAGATTATCTGCCTGGTCTTCTAAACTCTTGGTCAGATATTTTTCCTGCTTGTCCTGCCTTTGCCAAATAAGAAAGAGGCCGGCTAGATTAGCAACTAATAAAACAACAAGTAAACTTTCCATCCTACCTCCTGTCCTTACTATGCAGCACAACCACATAGCCATCTGGGCAAGTCACTGACACTTCCCTATCTATATATTCGTTAGAAGCGTAAACTTTCTTAAAGAAAAAATTCTCCTCTGTCAGTTCATACTTGGCACCGAGTATTGTCAAACGACTATCCCTCACAGGCATAAAGGCCAAATAATCATAGTCCGAACGTGGTTCAAGTCGACTGATTCCTTCTGGGCAATAGCTAATCAAATTTTGCCCATCCTCAATCTCTATTTGACGCATATAGGGCGCCAATTTAAGGTTGCTGGGTAGAAAGACATTAGCTAACATATGGTCAATGCGACCACCCAGAGCACCGAAAATAGTGACCTGAGCTTGAGGACTTTTTTCAAAAATAGTGAGAAGGGCTAATTCCAAATCGGTATCGTCTTTTTCTGGTTGGGCTTGAACAAACTGCTGGGCATGTTTTTGAATCAACTGACGTTCTTCTACAGTCACAGAATCAAAATCCCCAACTGCAAGAGCAAGAGGAAGTTTTTCCTCCAAGACCCAAAGCGAGCCTCGATCCACACCGACGAAGCAATCAAAATCTGTTCGATAGTGACCACGGTCTCCACCAGCAAAAACTGCAACTTTAGTCCAGTTGTTTTCTGAGAGCTTGCACTCGTTCATTGACATCTCCCTTAAAGACATAGGATCCTGCTACAAAAACTGTTGCACCAGCTTCTTTGGCTTGAGCTATGGTCTGATCATCAATCCCACCATCCACTTCAATTTCAAAATTCAATCCTTTTTCCTCACGAAGGGCAGCCAATTCACGTACCTTATCCATGGTTTCTGGCAGAAAGGCTTGCCCACCAAATCCAGGGTTAACTGTCATGACTAATACTTGGTCAACTAAGTGTAGCACATGCTTAATCGCCTCAACAGGTGTACCAGGATTAATAACGACTGAAGGTTTGACACCAAGAGAACGAATCTTTTGAAGAGCACCATGAATATGAGGTGTTGCTTCCACATGGATGCTGATGATGTCTGCACCTGCACGCGCAAAGTCTTCTAAATGATGTTCGGGATTTGATACCATCAAGTGGCAATCAAAGACCATCTTGCTGTGGGGGCGAAGACTTTCAACCACACCTGCACCAAAGCTAATCTGAGGTACAAAGTGACCATCCATAATATCGATGTGGGCATATTCAGCCCCAGTTGCTTCTAGTCGTTTAATTTCACGTTCAAAGTTGGCATAATCCGCTGCCAGAATTGACGGAGCAATCTTGTATTGAGACATAGGCTTCTCCTTATTTTGGAATTTTTTTGCTGACTTTTTTATAGGTTTCTCTACGATTTTCAATCTCACTAAGGAATTGCAGGTAGTTGTCAAAACGGAAGGTAGCAATGATGCCCTCTTCTACTGCTGGTTTCACTGCGCAAGATGGCTCATGGGTATGGGTACAAGTACGGAACTTGCAGTCTCGACTGACACTAGCAATTTCTGGAAAGGCTTGATTAAGGTCTTCTGCTGTTGTTACCTCGTAATCCAGCGATGAAAAACCTGGTGTGTCTGCGATTTTCCCACCATTGAGATTGTAAAAACTAACTGCTCGAGTGGTGTGACGACCACGACCCAGACTGTCTGAGATTTCTCCCGTTTCTAGATTGAGATCAGGTGCGATTTTATTGAGCAAAGTTGACTTTCCAACACCCGTCTGCCCCATAAAGACCGTAACCTTATCTGTCAACAAGGGTAAAAGTTCTTCTTTACTCGTCACAAAATCGTAACCAATAGCACGATAGGTTTTCTCGTAAAAATCCAGTTCTCCCCCATCTTCCAGTAAGTCCATTTTGGAAATATAGACGATAGGATGAATGCCCTTATGCTCCAAAAGGACCAAGAAGCGATCCAGCAAGTTGCTATTAAAGTCAGGTTCTTTAACAGACATAATGACAACGGCCTGGTCAATATTGACAATGGGTGGGCGAACCAGACTATTTTTTCGTTCATGAATCTTGAGAATATAACCTTCGGAATTTTCCTCCGCAGAAAAATCTACCCAATCTCCAACGTAGGGCGTGTGACCTTTTTTACGGAAATTCCCACGCGCGCGTGTTTGATAAACCTGACCATCACTTTCCACATAGTAGAAGCCGGCCAAAGCTTTAATAATTTGTCCCTGCATCTTAGAGTCCTTGTCCTTTAAGCGCATCTGCTAGACTGGCAAATTCTTCTAAGCCAAGAGCTTCACCGCGTACACTTGGGGATAGTCCAGCCTGGTCCAAAGCCTTAGTCAGTTTGTCCTTGACTTCCTCAGTCTTGCCAAAGAAACCTGTCAGATTATTCCACAAGGTCTTGCGACGATGAGTAAAACTGGCCTTGGAAACCTTAAAGAAGAATTTCTCGTCTTCCACTGCTACAGCCGGTTCTGGACGACGGACCATTTTCAGGATAGCTGAGTCTACATTTGGTGCTGGCACAAAGACCGTACGAGGTACAATAAAGGCAACCTTAGCTGTCATGTAATACTGAACGGCAATCGACAAGCTACCGTAAGCCTTGGTATTTGGCTTAGCAGAGATACGATCCGCCACTTCTCTTTGCATCATGACCACAAACTCACTAAAAGGAATGCCACTTTCAATCAAGTGCATGAGAATAGGTGTCGTGATATAGTAGGGTAAGTTGGCCACTACCTTGATTGGTAAATCAGGATTTTTGAAATTCTGGATATGCTGCGCCAAATCAACCTTGAGAATATCTTCGTTAACTACGGTTACATTATCAAAATCACGCAAGGTATCAGCTAAAATTGGTACCAAGCGATGGTCAATCTCAAAGGCCATAACTTCAGCTGCACGCTCAGCCAAAAATTCCGTCAAGGCACCAATACCCGGCCCAATCTCAATGACATTGACCTGGTCATCAATCTCAGCCGTATCCACAATTTTTTGAAGGATATTGGTATCGGTCAAGAAATTTTGTCCGAAGGACTTTTTAAAAGTAAAGCCGTGACGCTCCAGCACTGCCTTGGTCACGCTATAATCTGCAATTCTCATTTATTCTCTTTTCTATTTATTAGCTAAAAATAATATATAAAACCCACATAATTCCTAGTGCCAACAAAATCCAAAACACTAAAAGAACACGAGGTTTGTTCCCTTTTGAATCAGATCCAGTCATATCAAGCACTTTCTTATCTTCTTGGGGGTTCGTTTTCTTGAGTTCATCCTGATAGGCAACCGAATCTAGAATATTGTCTTCTGGCAATAATTCTGAAGCATAATAGTCAGGAAAACCCATAGCAAGACCAATTAAGTTCTCTTCTGTCAAAGAAAAATCTAAATCTTTGGGTTGATTTTCCCGAATAGCCCGTATATTTTTTAACAGTTTATCAGAAACAACAGACACTTGGTCCATAAAAACAACATCTAAGACATCAAATCCGAGCACATCACCATCTTTTACGTTTGCAAGAATATAACGGACAAAGTCATCATATAGTTGCACGGATTGCGGGGCATTCTCTTCTAAAAAAGATCGGTTTTTGAGGGCATTCTGCTGGAATTTTTCAATAGAAAGCAAGATATCTACATTCTGCTCTTGGTAAAATCTTTCTGCTTGCTCTTCATCTTCTTCCAGTTTTTCTGCTGTTTCCCAGAGAGCAATAGGAGCTTTTAAATCTTCTTCATCCCAAAACAATTGCCAAAAATAGGGTATTGTGTAAATTCCCTCTGTTAGAATACGGGCTTCATCTTCGTTTTTTAAGTAAATATAAGTTCTATTTGCCATATCATTTCCTTTCACAATCTTTGAAAAAGGTTAGTGGTTCAAGTAGGATGTAGATAAAACTATATAGTTTCCCAATGTAAAGAAACTCTCTAATCTTTAGCTCTGCCTTCTAGTTCCTCACTGAGCTCTTGCATCTCTTTAAAAGCTGTTAGACTAACATAGGCACCCGCTTCATAGTATTCCGTTGGATTAATGGCATAGTCAAAAACTTCAATCATGCCTCCCGCTTCTTCAATCATGCCATTCCATTTTTCGTCAAAGACCATTCGCAGACGTTTCCAATCGGTAAATACCGGCACAGAATTTCTGCCATCTTTTCCTTCTTTGACTGGAATGTTGAAACTAGAATCTTTTTCTAAAACGAAGGAATTTCCTTCCTGACTATCGCCCTTAAATTCCGAAGCCGCATCTAGAGGAATTAGGAATTTAGCTTTCGGCATAGCTTCTGAAAAGAACTTATAATAGAGCTTATAAATTACTTCTTCATCTTCTGTCGTCGGGCTATCCAATTGTCCCATCAACAACATCCATCTTACTAGGTCAGGATTCATTACAGGAACTTGTATTTCTGGTAAATCAGAAAAATCTGGTTTTTGAACCAAGGCAGGAGCGCTGATGCTGACTTCCTTAGAATTAAAGATTGCTCCCAAGGCACCATTTAAGTAAAAGGCTGTCCCAAGGAAATTCTCAATCCCTTTTTTATCTTCCGTATTTTCAATCAGTTTTACCACTGAGTTTGGTCGACCATCAATGGTTTCCTGAAATTGGCGATACCAAGATGGGGTCAAAAGCATAATCATGGGATCAGTACACAGATAACCTTCCTCACCTCTGTCATAGGTCGTTGAGAAAAGGTAAGGTTCGCCTGTTTTTTCCGAATAAACTGCATAAACTGAATCTACTGCTAACAACTTGTCTTTGACGATTTCCGCTAGACGTTCCAACTTGCGAGTGTTGGCTTGATAGCTTTCTTCGCTTTCAGTTTCCTGATTTTGACGGCATTTCCATAAAAAGAGACGTAAAATCTCTACACTGTCATCAAGGCTAGCTGCCAAATAGTCTTCATTAGTCAATTGACCCTCTTGAATGGCTACAAAAGCACGATACAGAGCATCTGAATAGCTTGATAATTTTTGCTCTTCCTCAACACCTGAACTAAAGAGCACACTTCCTTTTTTCAATTTATCCAAAGAAGGAAGCCTATCAACCACTAGATGCGCGAGAACTTCATCAGTAAGACTATCTGCATCTTTGTTTTGACTGCTAAGCTTTTTAACCTCTACAGTACCAAGAGTATCCATTCCTTGGTCAGGATTGCAAAACTGCAACTGATCCCCAACCTTGATACTACCTTCTAGACTTCCAACAATCAATAATTGATTCGTTTCCTTCATCGGGAACAAATCTAGAACACCAATACATGCATTGTTTTTAGATTCTTCTCTTTCTTTCTGTGCTTCACTTATTTCAGTTGCCTCTGCAGTTTCTGTCTTTTTTAAAAAATCAAAGATTCCCATAACTTTTCCTCACTAACTCCATACAAGGCTAATCCTGTGGAGCACTTTTCTAATGCTTGCTATCAAGCCTGATTAAACCGTATATGATTACTTCTATTGTATCATATTCCCCCTACATTTTGGGACGGTTTCTCAATTCTCATACGACTTCATGGCATCTTCAACTTCAGCTAAACTGATGCCGAATAATTCCAAACGCTTGAGAAGTTGCTTCCCATTGGAATAACCAATACGAAGGCTTTCTCCTAGATATTCTCTGCGTTTTCGGCTATCTGCGCCTGCTAGAAAACCAAGACGAATCAAGTCACTACGGCTAATGTCAAAGTCGCTTTCTGCTTCAAATTGCTCTGTGACTTGTTCCAGCGCTGTTTTCAAGTCTTCATAACTGGCATGTTCGATTCCTAGGGAACGTCCTTTGGTCTTGGACTTTGGCACTGCCTCATCACGTTTGAGAAAAGCGTGTTGAACTGTTGGAACAGCCGTCATAATCATCCGGCGAATGCGTTCCCCATTAAAGTCAGGATCTGTAAAGACAATCACCCCATGACGTTGATGTAGACGTTGGATTCGTTCAAGATCTTGCTCATTGATAGCAGAGCCACGAGTCTCATAGGTCTCCACATCAAAATAACGTTTGAGATTGGCCGTATCATCACGCCCTTCGACTACGACGACTTGGGAAATTTTCTTTTTCATAATTTACTTTCCAGTCCAAAAATTCGTTCCGCATTTGCACTTGTCGCAGCAGCTAATTCTTCTGTCGATACGCCACGCAAATCTGCAATAAAGTCCACTACATAGCGCGTGTAAGCTGTCTTGTTTTCACGACCACGCTTGGGAACGGGTGCCAAGTAAGGCGCATCTGTCTCCACCAAAATCTTATCCAAAGGTAACTCTTTGGCAGCCTCCTGAATGTCTGTCGCTTTTTTAAAGGTAACCACTCCAGAAAAGGAAATGGTCATACCTAACTCCACAAACTTTTCAGCCCATTCCAGAGAACCTGAGAAGGAGTGCATGATGCCGCCACGGGGACCGACTCCCTCACTTTTGATAATCTCATAGGTATCTTCTAGCGCATCACGGGTATGGACCACAAAAGGCAAGTCCAGTTCCTTAGATAGCTGAATCTGACGACGGAAAACTTGCTCCTGCACTTCTTTAGGGGCTGTCATCCAGTGATAGTCCAAACCAATCTCACCCAGGGCAACAACTTTAGGATGTTTTAGTTTTTCCAGCAAGTAATTCTCAACTTCCCTTGTATAGGTCCCTGCTTCTGTCGGATGCCAACCAATCGTCGCATAAAGTTGGTCATATTCTTCCACCAATTCCAAGGCTCGCTCAATGGTCGGTTTATCAAATCCAACAATATTCATCCGAGTTACACCCATTTCAGCTGCTAAGGCTATTTCTTCTGCTTCTCTTCCTGAAAATTCTTCCACATTCAAGTGGGTATGTGTATCAAAAATCATGTATATTCCCTCGTTTTTTCTACCTTCTATTATACCAAAAAACTAGTCTCATTCTTATAGGAAAAAATATTTTGAAATCATTCATTTTTTCTTGACGACTTATTTTCATAGCAGTATAATAACTCTTGTTGAAATTTTCAGAAAAGGAAAGAAAATGTTTACGAAATTAAAATATACCTTTATTGGTCGTCCCCTTAAGTCCTTAACTGAAGGCGAGGGAGGACTACTTGGAAAAACACAGGCACTTGCAATGCTTTCAAGTGATGCCCTATCTTCTATCGCTTATGGACCTGAACAGGTCGTTCTTGTCTTGGCTAGCCTATCTCCACTTGCTATTTGGTGGAGTCTCCCTATCGGCATTTTTGTCCTCTTGCTACTTGCTAGCCTGACCATTTCCTACCGACAAATCATTCATGCCTACCCTCAAGGTGGGGGTGCCTATATGGTAACACGAGAAAATCTTTCTCCTGAGCTCGGTTTGATTGCCGGTGGAAGCTTGCTTGTTGACTACATGCTAACAGTTGCCGTATCCGTCGCTGCAGGTGCTGATGCGATCACAGCAGCACTTCCTGCTCTCCATCCCTACAACCTCCACATCTCCATTTTTCTGGTCTGTTTACTCATGCTTTTGAATCTGCGAGGCTTGAGGGAATCTGCTAGTTCTCTGATGATCCCTGTCTATCTCTTTATCTTTAGTACGGTCTTCCTCTTATTGTTTGGTATTTTCCAACTATTGACAGGTTCTCTCAGCTATCATGCAACTTCCTCTATTGGTCAAACTGTCCCAAGTCTCTCAATCGTCCTGATTTTAAGAGCCTTTACCAGCGGTTCAGCTTCATTAACCGGGGTTGAAGCCATCTCAAATGCCGTTCCATTTTTCAAGACTCCTAAAGAGAAGAACGCTGCTCAGACACTGACCATCATGTCTCTGATTCTTGGATTTCTATTTGCAGGAATTACCTTCCTAAACTACTGGATGGGGATTACACCTCAACACGGAGAAACAATCCTCTCACAAATGGCTAAAGGAATTTTAGGGGATTCAGCTCTCGGCCAAGTTGTTTATTATCTCTTCCAATTCTCAACTGCTCTAATCCTAGCCGTTGCTGCAAATACTGGTTTTTCTGCCTTTCCGATGTTGGCTTACAATATGGCTAAGAACAAATACATGCCCCATCTCTTTATGGAAAAAGGAGACCGCCTTGGTTATTCAAACGGTATTTTGACCTTAGCCTTTGGCGCTATGATTCTTCTGCTCATTTTCAACGGAAATACAGAACGCTTGATTCCTCTCTATACTATCGGAGTTTTCGTACCTTTTGCACTTTCTCAAACAGGGATGATTCGCCACTGGAAAAAAGAAAAAGGCTCTCAATTCTTGAAGTCAGCTTTTGCAAATATCCTCGGAGCCATCATTTGTTACGCTATCGTTCTTATCTTACTCTTCTTCAGACTTGGAGATATCTGGCCATTCTTCCCTATTATCCTGGTCTTAACCTTCCTCTTTTTGTCTATCCACAGTCATTACCAAAAAGTGGCCAAACAGCTTCGACTTTATGAAGGGATTCAAAAACAAAGCTACGATGGCAATGTCGTCCTTGTCTTAGTAGGAAATGTTACTCGAGTCAGTGTTGGAGCGATTAATTACGCTCAAAGCATAGGAGATGAAGTTTTGGCCATGCACATTTCCACCAAGGAAACCGAAGAAAAAGACCAAGAAATCCTCCAAGAATTTGCTGACTACTTCCCAAATATCACTCTAAAAAACATTAATACCAGCTATCGCGATATCATCACACCTACAGTTCGATATGTTCGAAAAATCTCTCAAGAAGCCAAGAAAAAGAACTACACAGTTACAGTTCTAGTACCCCAATTTATCCCTAACAAACCTTGGCAAAATATCCTCCACAATCAAATGAGCCTTAAATTAAAATACGCTCTCAGATGGCACGAAGATGTCGTCGTTGCTAGCTATTCATATCATTTGAAAGAATAAAGAAAAGCTCAAAATCAGAAATTCACCTTCTGATTTTGAGCTTTTTTCTATATGCTGTCTTTCCAATACATCTGCTGAAGTTTTTATTCTAAAAAAGGTATTTTAGAAAATTCACTTTTTTAGGCAACAGAAAAGCCAGTAGACTCGAGTTCCTACTGACTTCTTTGTTGAATTCGTTTGGATTATGCAGCCAAAACTTTGCGTCCTTTACGACGACGAGCTGCCAATACGCGACGACCGTTTTTAGTTGACATACGGTTACGGAATCCGTGTTTGCGCGCACGACGTAGTTTACTTGGTTGATAAGTACGTTTCACGATGAATACCTCCTCATAGATTTTGTATTCGTTTAGCCGGCTATAAAGTGATCAGTTACTAAACATACTTTACTATTCTATCTGATTCTTTCGCATTTGTCAATAGCTCTGGCAAATGTTTCCAGCTTTTTTGCTATGAAAGCCTTATCTACGATACTGCTTCAAGAAACGAGTCATCTTTTCTTGGATTTGGGCTAACTCATCTACGCGTGGCAGATAAACGATACGGAAGTGATCTGGTTCTTTCCAGTTAAAGCCTCGTCCATGAACCAAAAGTACTTTTTCTTGCTTCAAGAAATCAAGAACAAACTGTTCATCATCATCGATACGATACATATTGCGGTCAATTTTAGGGAAGATATACAGTCCTGCTTTTGGCTTAACCGCGGACAAACCTGGGATATCTTGAATGGCATTATAAATGAAGTTTCTTTGCTCGTAGATACGACCACCTGGTAAGAGTAATTCGTCCACCGATTGGTGACCACCGAGTGAAGTTTGAACAACCTGTTGAGCCAAGACGTTGGAACAAAGGCGCATGTTTGAAAGCATGTTGAGACCTTCAATATATCCCTTTACATGATGTTTAGGTCCAGACAAGACCATCCAACCCACACGAAAACCAGCGATACGGTGAGATTTAGACAGACCATTCATGCTGACACAGAAAAGGTCTGGAGCCAAACTTGCTACTGGTGTGTGGACATTGCCGTCCATAACCATACGGTCGTAAATTTCATCCGCAAAGATAATCAAGTCATTTTGACGAGCAATCTCAATGATATCTAGTAAGAGTTCTTTAGGATAGAGGGCTCCCGTTGGATTATTTGGATTGATTAAAACGATAGCCTTAGTATTTGAACTAATCTTAGACTTAATGTCATCTAGGTCTGGATACCATTCAGCTTCTTCATCGCAGACGTAGTGAACGGCATTTCCTCCAGCCAAGCTAACTGCAGCTGTCCAGAGAGGATAGTCAGGCATAGGAACCAAGACTTCATCGCCATTGTCCAAGAGACCTTGCATGGACATGACAATCAACTCACTCACACCATTTCCAAGGTAGATATCATCGATGCCTACATTAGGGAATTTTTTCAATTGGCAATATTGCATAATTGCTTTACGGGCTGAAAAGATACCTTTTGAGTCCGAATAACCTTCACTATCACGCGCATTCATAATCAAATCATGGATGACCTCATCTGGTGCTGTAAAGCCAAACTCAGCTGGGTTTCCTGTATTCAAGCGAAGGATTTTTTCTCCATTTGCTCGCATACGCATGGCTTCCTCAAGAACTGGTCCACGGATGTCATAAGCCACATGCTCTAATTTGATTGATTTGTTAAATTCTTTCATTTGAGTTCCTCAATTCATCAGGATAGTTAATATTATACCACTTGATAGAAAAATCGTAAATCGCCCAGTACTATTCCACAAAAAAACCTTGCTTAACGCAAGGTAAACAGAGCAAGGTCGATTTCTTTCTATTTTTGGGAGAAGAAAGAGAAAAATATGCACCTCTAGTAAGATATACATCTAAATCTAAAGTCTCGCATATAAACTTCGAATCGAAAACGAAGGCATCGTTATGGGTGATAGTTGCATGAACTCATGAATTTCTTCCTGTGTCCAGCAAAGCGCAAAGAAAAAATAAGTCGACTCAACAAACAACATAGACGATGTCTGGGCTAATTCGAGTCTGTTTGTAAAGAATTTTACCATATCACTGACTTCTTTCCCTGCCCTGTCACTTAGTATTATACACTAAAACTTTTGCATTTTCAAATAAGTACATATAAAAAGATCTCTTTTTAAAGCGTCACTTAAAAATTTATACTCAATGAAAATCAAAGAGCAAACTAGGAAGCTAGCCGCAGGCTGTACTTGAGTACGGCAAGGTGAAGCTGACGTGGTTTGAAGAGATTTTCGAAGAGTATTAATTGAATATGATTCTGCTTTGGCAATAAAAAAGAGAGAACCATGTGATTCTCTCAGATTTTACTACTACAAATATCTAGAACGAAATTTAATTTCGCCAGATTATTTCGTAATTTCAGCCAACATTTTTTCAATATGTTGAATTGATTTTTCACGTCCAAGCAAGTAAATAGTATCTGGCAATTCAGGACCATGCATTTCACCTGAAACAGCGATACGGATTGGCATGAAGAGGTTTTTCCCTTTGATACCTGTTTCTTTTTGGACTGCTTTGATTTGTGGGAAGATATTTTCTACCACAAACTCGTCATCTGACATAGCTTCAAGTTTGGCTTTGAAGGCTTCAAGTACAGTTGGCACCGTTTCACCAGCCATGACTTCGCGTTCAGCTTCTGTCAATTCTGGGAAGTCTGAGAAGAAAAGGTCTGTCAATGGAACGATTTCGTCAACTGACTTCATTTGTGGTTTGTAGAGTTCCACCAATTTTTTAGCCTTGTCTGTCAAACGTCCTGCTTCTTCAAGGAATGGTTTTGCCATTTCAAAAATAGTCTCAAGATCCGCATTCTTGATATACTCATTGCTCATCCAGTCCATTTTCTTTTGGTCGAAGGCTGCTGGAGACTTGCTAAGACGGTTTTCATCAAAGAGCTTGATGAGTTCTTCACGAGAGAAGATTTCGTCTTCCCCGCCAGGGTTCCAGCCAAGAAGAGCGATAAAGTTAAAGACTGCTTCTGGAAGGTAGCCCTTCTTACGGTAATCTTCGATGAACTGAAGGGTGTTGGTGTCACGTTTAGACAACTTCTTACCAGTTTCAGAGTTGATAATCAAAGTCATGTGACCGAACTCTGGAGCTTCCCAACCAAGCGCTTCATAAACCATAAGCTGTTTTGGCGTATTAGCAATATGGTCATCTCCACGGATAACGTGAGAGATTTGCATATCATGGTCATCAATGACAACGGCAAAGTTGTATGTTGGGTAACCATCTTTCTTTTGGATAACCCAGTCCCCACCGATATTACCACCTTCAAACTCGATATCACCTTTGACCATATCATGCCACTTGTAGATACCAGACTCATTCACTGCCAAACGAACCGTCGGGATAATACCTGCAGCTTCACGTTCTGCAACGTAAGCTGCTTTTTCTTCCTCGCTCATGCCAAGGTATTCGTTAATGTAGCGAGGCGTTTCACCTGCTGCTTCTTGGCGTTCACGTTCTGCCGCTAATTCTTCTTCTGTAACGTAAGATTTGTAGGCTTTTCCTTCAGCTAAGAGTTGGTCGATATATTTTTGATAGAGTTCCAAACGCTCAGACTGGCGGTAGTTTTCATGAGTTTCTGGGCTTTCATCCCAATCCATGCCTAACCAACGAAGGTTTTCAAGCTGTGATCGTTCTCCATCTTCGACGTGGCGCTTACGATCAGTATCTTCGATACGGATAATAAAAGTTCCACCATGGTGGCGTGCATACAAGTAGTTAAACAATGCTGTACGGGCATTTCCGATGTGTAATAGTCCTGTTGGACTTGGTGCATAACGCACACGAATATCTTTTGACATAGTTTCTCCTGTAAAGTCTCTAGGCATCTGCCTTTTTGCTCTCTATATTATATCACAAGTCTTGCCAGAGTCCAATTTCTCTTTTCAAGAAAAAGCAAAAAGAGTGGTAAAACCACTCTTTTCAGCTCTATTATAGACGAGCGTTGAGTTCTTTGCTCAATTCTTCAAATCCTGGTTTTCCAAGAAGGGCAAACATATTGCGTTTGTATGCTTCAACACCTGGTTGGTCAAATGGGTTAATCGCATTCAAGTAACCTGAAAGGGCAATGGCCAATTCGAAGAAGTAGATTGTGTAGCCAAGAGTGAAGGCATCTTGCTCAGGAAGAGTCACATACATGTTTGGTACGTCACCGTCAGTGTGGGCAAGAAGAACACCGTCAGTCGCTTTTTTGTTAACGAAGTCAACGTCTTTTCCTTGAAGGTATCCAAGTCCGTCAAGGTCTTCTTCCAAAGTAGGGATGATCACGTTCTTACGAGGTTTGTCAACACGGACAACTGTTTCAAACATGATACGAGTTCCTTCTTGGATAAATTGACCCAATGAGTGCAAGTCTGTTGAGAAGTTAGCTGAAGTTGGGTAAATACCTTTTTGGTCTTTCCCTTCTGACTCACCAGCCAATTGTTTCCACCATTCTGAGAAGTATTGAAGTGATGGCTCGTAGTTTACCAAGATTTCAGTAGCATATCCTTTACGGTAAAGGATGTTACGAACTGCAGCGTATTGGTAAGCTTCGTTTTCTGAAAGTTTGTCTGATGTGTAATCTTTACGAGCAGCATTAGCACCTTCCATAAGGGCTTTGATATCTGCACCTGATGCAGCGATTGGAAGCAATCCAACTGCGGTCAATACTGAGAAGCGTCCACCGATATCATCTGGAACTACAAAAGTTTCCCAACCGTTAGCATCTGCTTCAACCTTAACTGCACCTTTTTGGCGGTCAGTTGTTGCATAGATACGTTTGTTAGCTTCTTCTTGACCGTATTTCTTAACCAAAAGTTCTTTGAAGACACGGAAAGCGATGGCTGGTTCAGTTGTTGTACCTGATTTAGAAATCACGTTTACTGAGAAGTCTTTATCTGAAACATACTCTACCAAGTCAGCAAGGTAAGTTGATGAGATTGAGTTCCCAGCATAAAGGATTTGTGGTGCTTTGCGTTCTTCTTTGGTTTGCAAGTTTGCAAAATGGTGGTTCAAGAAGTCAATGGCTGCTTTCGCTCCAAGGTATGATCCACCGATACCGATAACAACCAAAACATCGCTGTCTGATTTGATTTGTTCAGCAGCTTTCAAGATGCGGTCAAATTCTTCGCGGTCGTAGTTTTCAGGAAGGTCCAACCAACCCAAGAAGTCGCTACCAGCACCAGTTCCTTTACGGATCAATTCGTCTGCTGCTGTAACTTGTGCTTGCATGTACTCCACTTCATGTGGTGCAACAAATTTGTCTAATACTTTTGAATAATCAAATTTAATATGTGACATAGTATTCCTCCAAAATTTCTTCTTTTCTATCATAACGCTTACTAACAATTTTTTCAAGTTTTTATACTAAAAATTTCCAATTTTTATCACCATTCAAACGTTTGCGTAAAAATACAACTCTATAAAGATTCGTAAACAATGAATAAAAAAACGACTAAATTTCTAGTCGTTACAATTCATTCAATAAATACTCAAATAACTCTAAGTTGCCATCTTCTTCATTGACCAAGAATTCTGGATGCCACTGGAGACCAATAATACGGTGTTCGTCGATAGATTCGATTGCTTCAACAGTTTGGTCACGTGGATCTACTGCTGTTACGCGGAAATTTGGAGCTAAGTCTTTAATGCTCTGACGGTGCACTGAATTAACTTGACTTTCTTTACCAAACAATTTTGACACAACACTTCCATCCACTGTCTCAATAGAATGTGAAGTCCCAAAAGGTAGGCCTTGCCAATGACCTTCAATCTCCTGATTGAGCGTACCACCAAAGGCAACGTTAACTAGCTGGACACCACGGCAAATGGCTAAAATTGGCTTATTCTGACGTAGGGCCTCTTGTAAAAGTGCCAACTCAAACTCATCTCGAGCTAGATTATAGTCATCGCTATCAATCGTTTTTTCCTCACCATAAAACTGAGGATGGACATTTTGTCCTCCAGTCAAGATAAGCTTATCAATCATTTCTACGTAGTCGTGGACAACTGACTCATCACCAACTGGAATCACCAAAGGAAGTCCGCCAACCTGACGAATACTCTCAGCGAATTTACAAGAGACTGATGAATGAATATTTTTTCCTTCTGCGTCCACAGGACATAGATTTGCTGCAACTCCAACAACCGTTCTTGCCATTACTGATTTCCTTTCGTTTTCTATTGATGATCTTATCTTACCATCCTTCCCCACACCTGTCTAATATGTTTTTTTTAAGTCCGTGATAAATTTTTTTTATCAGAAAAAGTTGCCCCAGACTAGGACAACTTTTTTGCTTATACTCAATGAAAATCAAAGAGCAAACTAGGAAGCTAGCCGCAGGTTGCTCAAAACACAGTTTTGAGGTTGTGGATAGAACTGACGAAGTCAGTAACACATATACGGCAAGGGGACGCTGACGTGGTTTGAAGAGATTTTCGAAGAGTATTATTCAAAGACAAATTGATTGTGATACAGTTCGGAGTAAAAGCCTCCAAGCTTGAGTAATTCGTGATGATTTCCTTGTTCGATAACCTCACCATCCTTAAGGACAATAATCTGATCGGCATTGAGAATGGTTTTTAAGCGGTGAGCAATGACAAAACTAGTTCTTCCTGCCACAATAGCTTCCATGGCATTTTGAATCTTGCTTTCTGTCACAGTATCAACGTTTGATGTTGCCTCATCCAAGATTAAGACCTGTGGATCTGTCATCAAGGTACGAGCGATGGAAATCAACTGCTTCTGACCGGTCGAGAAGACACTCTGGTCATCATCAATCAATGTATCATACTTGTCTGGCAAACTTTCGATATATTCATGGATATGCGTGGCCTTGGCTGCTGCTTCAACCATTTCCTGACTGGCATCTGGTACACCAAATCGAATATTGTCTCGAATGGTTCCACTAAATAAAACAGAATCCTGTAAAACAATTCCTACCTTACTTCGCAAACTATCTAAATCAAACGCGCGAATATCTGTTCCATCAAAGCTGATACTACCTGCATCCACATCATAAAAACGATTGATGAGGTTCATAATGGTTGTTTTCCCTGAACCTGTCGGACCAACTACCGCAATCATTTTCCCTTTTGGAGCTGAGATGCTGACATCTTTCAAAATGGGTTTTCCTGGCAGGTAGGAGAAGTCTACATTACGAATCTCCACACCTTCTTTTAATTCGTTAAAGACGGGAGCATCTTGAGGACGAACTTCTTCTTCTGCATCAAACATTTCTTGGATACGGTCTGCACCTGTAAAGGCCAGTTGCAAACTTCCCCAGCTCGCAGCTAATTGGATAATGGGCTGGTAATACTGTTGCGAAAACTGAGTAAACATGACAATCAAACCCAGAGCAGTTGCTGTCTCGATGTTCTTATCATTCAGTAAGACAGCTGAACCAACAAAAATAACTACTGCTGTATTGACCAGGCTCATCCCATTCATAACAGGAAAAAGAATTCCTGAAAACATTCTGCCCTTGAAAGTGGCCTTTCGAACCCGTTCATTCTGCTCGACAAAACCAGCAATCACATCTTCTTGAATGCCTTGAACAATAACGGCTTTTTGTCCAGAGATACTCTCATCCATATAAGCATTGAGCTTCCCAACTTCTTTTTGTTGGAGGTTGGTGTATTTCCGCGCTAGCTTTAAGATAAAAAAGACCATGATAACAGCTATTGGAGTGCTGGCAATTGTGATTAAAGCCAAGGTGACATTTTTTGCGAACATGACAATCAGTAAGCCAATATAAAGGGCAATATTGGTCATGACAGACACTAAACTTTCGTTGAAAGCTTGGAGAATATTATCCAAATCACTGGTAAAACGAGACAGGATGTCTCCATCTTGATGGCGGTCAAAGAAGGAAACTGTCAAGCGAGAAAGCTTGCCAAAAAGTCCCTTACGCATCTCATTTGTAGATTCCGCAATAATGCGGCTCATCAAGACCATATAGATGAGACTAGACACTACTAAAACAATCAAAATATAGGCAAGATTGATTAGGAGTCCCAATAGACTTTGCCAAACCATATCTGGATTTCCATTTTGATAGGCTATAACCAAATTAGCCAGCTCTGTGACTGTTTGACCTGCAAATACTGGAAAGAGGGCTTGTGCTACCGTTGCAATGATAATCATAACAATGACAACGATAAAGGATATCTTGTAAACTTTAAAATAGTTCCAAAAAAATTCAAATGTCTTCATCCTACTCCTCCTTTCCTTTTTGCGTTTCGTAAATTTCACGATAAACTGGGTTTGTTGCAACCAAGTCAGCATGTTTACCTTGACCAATCAAGCGCCCTTGGTCAAGCACTAAAATTTTATCCGCATGAACAACAGAGCTAATCTTTTGCGCGATGATAACCGTAGTCGTCCCCTTCAAATCCTTGTTGAGAGCTTCTTGGACCAAACGTTCTGATTTGGCATCAAGGGCAGAAGTTGAATCATCGAAAATCAAGATACGAGGATTGCTGACAATCCCACGCGCAATGGACATTCTTTGTTTTTGTCCACCAGAAAAGTTAGTTCCACGTTCCTCGACCGGACTTTCAAAAGCCAAGTCCATGCGACTAATAAATTCACTAGCTTGTGCGATACGAGCTGCGCGTTCCATCTCTGAAACTGTTGCATCTCCCTTTCCTTGTCTGAGATTATCTGCGATGGTTCCACTAAAGAGAATAGCTCTTTGCAAGACGATAGAGACTGTCTTACGAAGCGTCCCTTCGCTAACTGTCCGAATGTCCTTTCCACCAATTTTGATAGTACCTTGCTGAGGATCAAATAGTCGTGGAATCAACTGAGCCAAGGTTGATTTACCTGCACCAGTTGCTCCGACAACCCCAACCATCTCACCAGCTGCAATATCGAAAGATACATCTTTTAGGATAGGTTCCTCATCATTTGGATAGGTGAAGGTCACATTTTCAAAACTGAGACTTCCTTCCAATTCTTCATCTTCCACATCCTTGAAGGTCATAGCCGGTTCTGTATCAAGGATTTCACGAATACGACGGAGGGAAATCATGGCACGAGTGACTGAATTCCCCAAAAATCCGACCATAACAATGGTAAAGATAATCTGACTCAAATAGTTTACAAATGAAGCAATGGAACCAACGACTGACGGATCTGACTCTGCCATACCTGCTACAAGCCAAATTGAGAGAAAAACAGCCCCATACGAAATTAACATCATTGCAGGTTGCATAACAGAAAAGGCATAACCAATATAAAGGTTTTCTCCCAACAATTCATCTGACACCTGCGTAAACTTATCAAACTGCTCTTTTTCTCTGACAAAAGACTTAACCACGCGTACACCACGCAAATTTTCTTTAGCAATGGCATTGATACGCTCTAGTAAGGTCTGGAACTTTGAAAAGCGTGGTCCCACCACTCCCATCATAAAACCCATTATGACAACAATCAGAACGACCATTAGAACTAGCACCCACCATAGAGAAGGTAGGGTGACAACTGCTAGAATAAAGGAACCGATAAACAAAAGTGGTAGTCGAAAGAGAATTTGGAAGGTCATCATGACTACGTTTTGAATCTGGTTGATGTCATTGGTCATACGAACAACAAGGTTCCCTGCGTTATATTCCTCAATATTAGCGTATGAAAAAGTTTGAATCTTACGAAAGGCATCTTCCCGTAAGTCTGACGAGACTCCTTGAGCAATGTAGGCGGCTAGCACAACATTGATGCCACCTGCAATCAAACCAATCAAGGCAACAAGGATTAACCAAAAACCGATACTATAAATAGCTTCATTATCACCAGTTAGCAGTGCTTCTAAAACTTCCTGCAAATAACGCGGTTGCAGGAGTGAACTCGTTACCATTAGACCTGTCATAATTAAGGAAGCTAGAGCCTGCCATTTATAGGCTTTTATTTTCTGAAACAGCATATTTCCCCCTTCTAAGATAGACAAAAGGGAACGACAACTCTGTCAGTCCCTTCTTATGCTTTCATGTTGATGCTATTCTAACAAAAAAGAATGCTATTGTCAAAGCACTCAGCTCTCGCAAGCTTGTACAATGACGACATCAGCATTCTATTGAATCATCTAAAACATCTTCTAATTTAAGTAGAGAATTTTTATTGTTCTGAACTAGCTTGCTCTTCTAGTTTAGCTCGACCAATTTCACGGTAGCTACGGTCCCCAACAATCTCAACTGAGAACTGACCATCCTGGTACTCGAGAATTGTGACACTACCATTATCAAGGCCATGCGGATGCATTCCGTTGATTAGATAGACAATGGTTCCAATAGTCATTCCATGGCTGACTACGAGAGCATTCCCACCCCCATTAGCTTCCATTTCCTTGGCAATGGCTTCAAAACCTTCCCAGATACGACCACTTAGTTTTTCCCAACCTTCAGCCCAACCTGCTGTGTCTACTTCTACCAGACCTTCAGCTAGCTCAGCATAGGACAAACGATGCACATGATCGACATTAAAAATACGAGGAATGATCCCCATAAAAAGGTCTCCATCATAAGCACCATCAAAACTACCAAAGCACCATTCACGGATTCGCTTATCCATACGATAAGGAATTTGCCCTGTTAAACCTAGTTCCTCAAGGATAATTCCCATTGTCTGAATGGTTCGTCCAGAGTCGCTTGAATAAGCACGCTCAAACCTTAAGACAGACTCACGCAAACCAATCCCCAATTCATGAATGCCTCGTTCCCCTTCAGCTGTCAGTGGAGTATCACTCCAACCTTGAGCACGCCCAATCGTATTAAACATTGTTTTTCCATGACGCACTAGATACAATTTTACACTTGACATTTTCCGTCCTCCATATGTATCTATTATAGCATGATTTCAGACAAAAACCTCGTCCTAACTTACTAGCCTTCAATCTCACAACTGAAGCAAAAATCCAAGCTATTCTGTATCTTTCTTTGAAGGAGTAACTTCAGAAGACTTTGCAGTTTCTTTTTTTACCTGTTCTTCTTTTTTCTCCTCATTTCCTTCTTTGGACTTATTTTCTGTCTTCTTAGTCTTTTTATCGGTCTTTTTCAAAGGAGAAAAGTGAAATTCAAACTGATTTTTTCCAGTGTCAACAATTGCTGTAAACCCCTTTTGGTCATTACGATAAGTTGACTTCCCTGCATCAAATGACTGCTGACCACTCTCAGAATTAGCTTTTTCATAGGTTCTCTTAGCCATTGCAAAGGCAAGAAGTTTTTCTTTATTCAGTGCATAATCCTGATGATGAGCTACTTGCCGATTTAGATAAAACTGCAACAAAAGACTAAAAATTCCAGCAATAGTAACCGCGTAAAGGAGAACTCCAGCTCTAATTTTTTTCTTTTTCCACACGATAGATAAACTCCCTCTCTAGTCCCTTTTCAAACTGAAAATTAAAATGAACATTTTGCCCGTTTTGGTAAATATGAGCTGATTTCAGACCGTAGACCATCGGCTGGTAGCCACGTCCACTGGCATCTGTTTTTCGAAAATCATTTGACTTTGATTTTCCCATGGAAATGGGGTTCCCATCCTGTTTGAGGTAAAGTCTATCATTCTCCACTTTTTCAAATTGGGCTCGATTCAGCTCTGCTTCCAGCTGATCCACAAATAAGAGCCATTCTTTTTGCTCACTTTTCTGCTGGTAGCGCACCTCTGAAACCAAGAGTTGGCTCATAGATTGAAAAAGAAGTAAACTCCCACTAATCACAAGAAGAGCAACCAGAGATTCTAAAAGTGTAAAAGCTCTGACTCTACTTATCTTGAATCGCCAGTAATTTTTCAGTTCCATGATACACCTCCAAACCTCGCTCATTCGAGACAACATCAATCGTAAGCCCATTAACCGTCAACTGCTTTTGTCCAGTCTGCAAAGCCATACGGGCCACTCGCAAAACTTCTTCCTGTTTTAGAAGGTCTGCTTCTCTTTTTCTATTTTCTTGAATCTGCCCCAGCAAGAGGGTTGCAATACTGGCAAAAACAGCTAGTGAAATCACTGCCTCCAGTAAAATAACCGCCTTAATTTTTTGCTTCTTGAATACGTTTAATCTTTCCATTTCCTAGATATAGTTGGTAGCGAACTACTTCTTTCCTTGTTTGAAATCTCACACTTGCAAGAGACGAATTTCCTCCAGCCTTATCAAAGGAAATTGACTGATTAGACTGCAATTGAATTCCTTTAGGGATGGCTAATTTCTGATAGCCATTTCCAATACTTCTCTCTTCCAAAATCAAGTTGATCTTCTGCTGACTAGCCAGACTTCGCTTCTGGGTTTCTCGATAAAGTTCCTCAAACTCCATAAAGAAAATCTGCTCCTCCACAGTCTCAAAAGTGGATTGAACTGAACTTGACAAACCCAGAGCTAACAGGCTGACTATCCCTAATACCAATAGACTTTCTAGCATGGTAAAAGCCCTAATCCGCAACTGTTTGACTTGTCTTTTGTTTTGCATGGTATTCCTTATAGGCTTTTGCTTGCTCAGCAGTGATGCGTCCATCTGCCTCTAGTTTACTTAGACTAGCATCCTCATTTTTATCTAGAGTATAGAGTTCAGCTTGGCTTTCTACCACCTTGACGACTGCTGCTTTCCCCTTATCATTCACTGCATCCTTTTGCTTAGTTAGGTTTGGCACAAACAGTAAGAGTAGAACACTAATAATAAGGAGGACCACTAACATTTCCACAAGAGTGAATCCTTTCACCTTGGCTTCTTTTAATTTCATCATCATTTTTTTCATCTAAAAATTTACCTCCATATTTTGATACATAGGCAGCAACATAGCTGCGTACAATAAAACGATTAGCAGAGCTACAAAAATAAAGACCAGGGGTTGAACTAAGTTCATCGTACGATTAACTCGAGTAAAGAATGCCTCCCAAGTTTTCTCTGCATAGATTTCCAATTCGCTTCCCAACTTGGATTTGACCTCTCCATATTCAATAATTAGTCCCAACTCTCTTCTAAAAAAAGGATAATCCTGCACAACCATAGAAAATTCATGCCCATTTTGCAAGGACAGGGATAAATCATGTCCGATTTCCTTAAAAAGAGGATTCCCTTGCTCCTGCATCATCTGGAAAATCTGTGACAATTCTAACCCCTGTCCAATCATATTTCCCCATTCTCGAGCATAATAGGCAGTTAGATAATACTGGATAAATACACCTAGAAAGGGGATTCTAGCTAGAAAAGAAAAGACTTGTATCTTCCTAGATTTTCTGTAAAAAATCAATCCTATTAAAGATGCAAGACTTAACGCTAGAGTAAGCCCCAAAAAAATCTGTGGTAGATTACTAATCACTAAGGTAGCTATGTTACTACTATCCAGTTGGGGCAAGAGATAATTTCGCAACCCCAACATAATGAGCAGTAAGAAAGCTAACAAAATGATTGGATAGGTCGCAACTTCGATTAACTTTTTCTTGACCTTAGCAAGATTATCTAGATACTCTTCAATTTTCCCTAAACTCAAATGAAGATTCCCATGAACTTCAGCCAAGGAAAGTTGCGTGACAATTGAACTTGAAAAACCTAAAGTCCCCATCATTTCCGAGAAGGATTTTCCCTGCGAGAGTCCTAGACGCATCTGCGATACATATTCCTTTTCCAACAAGAGACTTCTATCTAAAAAGGAAATGATTTCTACCAGATGAAAACCACTGGAAAATAAATTGTTAAAGAGAGTGATGATTTTCTTCTGCTTACTGGTAGCTAATTTTCTCCGTTTCAGCTTGAAGGGCAGTGATATGTCCTTCTTTAAGAAGCTGGTCAATTTGTCTATTCCACTTTTCTGCCTGGTGTTCTTGGTAATTTTTGTTTGCAAAATCAATAATTCCTCCTCCCCCGATTAGTCTCTGGTAACAAACACCTTGTAAAACAACTGCCAGTTCATCTTCACTGACGCCAAGTTCTAAAAGACGCTCATAGACCCCACGAATACTCTTGGCATGGATTGTCGAGAATACCGTGGCACCTGTCAGACTAGCTCGTACAACGGCACGAGCTGTTTCACTATCTCGTATTTCTCCAATAATTAAAAGATCTGGCCGATGACGTAGGGAGAGTTTTATCAAGTTCTCATAGCTCAGTCCAATAGCTTCATTGAGTTGTAATTGCAGCATCTCTTCCTGCTTAATTTCTACTGGATCTTCAATAGACATGACCTGCTGTCCCTTAAACAATGACTTGGCTAATTCATGCATCAAAGTAGTTTTGCCACTTCCTACGGGGCCTGCAAAAAGATAAAGCCCGCGTTGCCTAAAGCCCTTTTCCAGTTCTATAAGGTCCTGAAACCAGAAGCGCAACTCTTGTTCTTGATCATGCAAAAGCCGGATTACTAGACTCTCATGACCACGATAATCTCCCACCGTCGATAAGCGTAATGAAGAAACCTTATCTCCATGCTGATAATCACAGGAACCAAGCTGACTACGGCGTTTTTCTCCAACGTTCATCCCCGCAATAAACTTAAAATGACCAATGACAGCCCCCAACTTTTCAAAGTCATAGGTGTTAATCAAATGTCTCTCATCTCCAACTCGCATATGTAGCTCATAAGTCTTTTCTTTAGGAACAAAATAGATGTCCTGAGCTCCTTGTTTTTTGGCCAGTGTAATCAATTCTTGTGCAAGTGTTTGTACCATATCTTCCTCCTCATTCTTATTATTCGAAGAAAATATAAAAAAAGAAGAAATAACTTCATTAAAAAGTTGTTTCTTCTTTTTTTATGCGACAAGTACGGTGGATTTCTAAACCAGTCTGCTTTTCGTAACCAGGTCTAAATTTTTCATCAGGAATGACTTGACCATCTTCCAACAAAGCCAAGGAATGATATTGCTGAAGAAATTCATCGCATTCTTCACACCAGCGTTTATCTTCTGGATCCCAAAAAATAGTCATCAAGTCTCCTCTACTTTTGTAAAGGGGAATCTCCTTTTCTAACTCAAACCAACAAGACTTATAATATTTCAAGGCGTCATAATAGTTATCAAATTTTTTGCTCGCAATGACGTCGTCTTCCCAGCCTTCTATAAACCACCACGGTTCAAAATCTCCGTACATTTTTATAACTCGATACATAGTTTAACTTCCTTTGTACCGTATATTATAGCGAAATTTTGAGAACAATGAAAGAATTTTGCTCATTTTCACGAATTATATAACACTTTCAAAAAATCCAGCTATTCAAAAACGAATAACTGGATTTAAAAACAAGATTAACCTTCTGAAATATCGTTTTCAATAATCACTTTAATCGCATGATGATCGGCGGCCTTACTAAATACTTCATAGGCCTTTTCTATTTCACTAAGTTTGAAATAATGAGTTACCAATTTTTCAGGTTCAATTTTATGACTTTCTAAGGCTTTCAAAAGCTGAGGAGTTGTATTGGTAGAAACCAATCCAGTAGTTACGTTAATGTTCCGAATCCAAAGAGTGTCCAAATCAAACTGAACTGGTTTACCATGCACACCACAGTTGGCTACTGTTCCATCTACACCGATAATCTTTTGGCAGAGATCAAACGTTGCAGGAATACCTACCGCCTCAATAGCAACATCTACACCTCGACCATCTGTCAGATCATAAATTTCTTGAATTGCCTTTTCAGGGTCTGAAGAATTAATCTTATGAGTAGCACCGAAAGAAACTGCAGTATCCAAGCGGTTATCGTCTAGGTCCACCATAATCAATTTAGCTGGTGAATAGAATTGTGCCGTCAAAAGAGCTGCCAATCCAACTGGCCCTGAACCAACGATAGCTACACTACAACCAGGCTCAACTTTCCCTTTTAAGACACCAATTTCATAGCCAGTTGGCAAGATATCAGATAACATAACCAAAGCTTCATCAGACAAGTCAGCTGGAGTATGATAAAGAGTATTGTCAGCATGAGGCACACGAAGATATTCTGCTTGCATACCGTCGATCAGATGTCCAAAAATCCATCCACCTTCGTCTTCACAGTGAGCATAGATTCCTTTTTTACAATAGTAACACTTGCCACATGCACAAACGCAAGAAATCAAAACCTTATCACCCTTTTTGAAGTTTGAAACTCCTGCTCCGACTTCCTCTACAATACCAATTCCTTCATGTCCTAGGATAGTCCCACTCTTACAAGCAGGAACATCCCCTTTAATAATATGAAGATCTGTACCACAAATAGTAGTCTTAACGATACGCACAATAGCATCTGTTGGCTTGCGAATAACTGGTTTGTCTACATCAACAAATGACGCAAGGCCTGGTTTAACGTAAGTATAAGCTTTCATAAGCAATCCTCCGCTTTTTTATTTGTATTATTTATATCATAATTGTAAGCCTTTCCAATACAAAAATCAAGTAATTTGTGAAAGAAATAACAAATTTATTTAAAAAAAGAAGAAACGAAAATCGTTTCTACTTTTTAGATTATGCTTGATAACGTTTTTCACCATCTAGATAAGTTGCTACTAATTCCAAATCTTTATCTAACACGATAAAGTCTGCATCGTAGCCTTCACGAATTTGTCCACAGACGTCATCGATATGAACTGATTTAGCTGGGTTCAGACTAGCCATCATGACTGCTTCATGAGGATTTGCAATTCCCCACTCAACGACATTTTTCAAACCATCTTTAAGTTTGAGAATGGAACCTGCCAAGTTACCTGTAGATTTAAGGCGAGCAGTCCCATTTGCAACTACAACTGGAAATTCACCTAACATATAATCGCCATCTTGCAAACCACCGGCTGTCATACAATCAGTGATAAGGGCAATATTTTCAGTTCCCTTTTGTTTAAGAAGAATTTCGCAGGCCTTAGGATCCACGTGATGGCCATCACAAATCAATTCTGCATAAGTGTGTGGTAACTCATACATCGCACCAACCATACCAAGTTCGCGGTGTGTTAAACCACGCATTCCATTATAGGCATGAACCCAAACACTAGCCCCGGCATCAACAGCTTTTTTAGCTTCATCAAAGGTAGCATTAGAGTGACCAAGAGCAACAGTTACACCTTCACCAGTAATAGTACGTACAAAGTCCTCAACCCCATCACGTTCAGGTGCAAGAGCAATTTTATTAAGAAGACCATTAGCAGCCTTCTGCCAAGCACGGAACTCATCCATACGTGGATCTTTCATATAGGCAGGATTTTGAGCTCCCTTAAATTCTTCGGTGAAGTATGGTCCTTCAAAATAAATACCACGAATCTTAGCGCCAGATGCTTCTTGATAGCGTGCACCAATGTTTTCAGTAACAGCCAGCAATTGTTCGTATGATGAAGTTAGTGTAGTTGGTAGGAAACTAGTAACACCTGTGCTAAGAAGACCTTCACTCATCGTATGAAGAGTTCCTTCAATATTATTATCCATGACATCCACACCACCAAAACCGTGAATGTGGGTGTCAACGAGACCAGGTGCGATACTATAACCAGAATAATCTAAAATTTCAGCATCCTCAGAAATCTCTTCAACATGCTTACCAAACTTGCCATCAATAAGTTCCAAATAACCTCCACGACGAATACCATGTGGATAGAAAAATTGATCAGCTTTAATATACTTAGGCATAATGATAACCTCCTTAAGAAATAATCTACTATTTATTATGTCAATTACATTATAAACCTTTCAAAACAATTTGTAAATGGTATAGACCTTTTTTAGTGAAATTTTAATAAATTATTCAACAAAAAAGACAAGGTCCAAAAACCTTGTCTTTAATACTATACCGGCGGCCGGGGTCGAACCGGCACGTCCTTGCGGACACTGGATTTTGAGTCCAGCGCGTCTGCCAATTCCGCCACGCCGGCAAATAGTAACTGGGGTAGCTGGATTCGAACCAACGCATGAGGGAGTCAAAGTCCCTTGCCTTACCGCTTGGCTATACCCCAATAATATAAAATAGGCGAGTGATGGGGATCGAACCCACGCATGCCAGAGCCACAATCTGGTGTGTTAACCACTTCACCACACCCGCCATAATTTTAAAACACGGGCAGTAGGAATTGAACCCACACTGAAGGTTTTGGAGACCTTAGTTCTACCTTTAAACTATGCCCGTAGTTAAGGTTATGGAAGGGGAGGGATTCGAACCCCCGAACCCGAAGGAGCGGATTTACAGTCCGCCGCGTTTAGCCTCTTCGCTACCCTTCCAAAATATTTAAATGGCGCGAGACGGAATCGAACCGCCGACACATGGAGCTTCAATCCATTGCTCTACCAACTGAGCTACCGAGCCTTATTGCGGGAGCAGGATTTGAACCTACGACCTTCGGGTTATGAGCCCGACGAGCTACCGAGCTGCTCCATCCCGCGTTAATAATAAAGGAGGATGTGGGATTCGAACCCACGCACGCTTTTACACGCCTGACGGTTTTCAAGACCGTTCCCTTCAGCCGGACTTGGGTAATCCTCCAATAAATAGTCCGTACGGGATTCGAACCCGTGTTACCGCCGTGAAAAGGCGGTGTCTTAACCCCTTGACCAACGGACCATATTTCAATGGGCACGAGTGGACTCGAACCACCGACCTCACGCTTATCAGGCGTGCGCTCTAACCACCTGAGCTACGCGCCCAAGTTAAAAAACTTGGTAAATGAACGAAATGTTCAAAGCGGGTGACGAGAATCGAACTCGCGACAACAGCTTGGAAGGCTGTAGTTTTACCACTAAACTACACCCGCTAAAATGGGAGTTAACGGGATCGAACCGCTGACCCTCTGCTTGTAAGGCAGATGCTCTCCCAGCTGAGCTAAACTCCCTTTAGCTAAGCGACTTCCTTATCTCACAGGGGGCAACCCCCAACTACTTCCGGCGTTCTAGGGCTTAACTTCTGTGTTCGGCATGGGTACAGGTGTATCTCCTAGGCTATCATCACTTAACTTTGAGTAATACCTACTCAAAATTGAATATCTTTCAAATTTCACTTAAAATAATCACGCTTCGTATTCTCAGTTACTTTGGATAAGTCCTCGAGCTATTAGTATTAGTCCGCTACATG